>JAOZSG010000011.1:16817-21165 GCA_029939785.1 Fidelibacterota bacterium
GGTGTTTCTGTGGGGAGATAGTTTGATAGGCTGTAGGTTGATAGGCTGTAGGTTGATAGGCTGTAGGTTGTAGGTTGTAGGTTGTAGGTTGTAGGTTGATATTCTTAATGAAAATTTATTAATACGTCTATTTACTTACCTAACACTTAACCGAAAAAAGATAAAAATGAATAAAAAAATATATATTACTCTACTTATATTATTAATATCAACAATAAATATCTTCTCACAAACTACATTTGTAAATCCTATTGCAGAAGGTGCTGATCCCTGGGTTATAAAAAAAGATAGTACATATTATTTTCTTACTGACGAATTTGGAAAATCCTTTGTAGTGTGGAAATCAGATAAACTTACAGACCGTGGAATAAGTAGAAAAATTTTTACACTGCCTAATGGAGATGAAAAGTGGAATACTCAGGAAATCTGGGCTGGCGAACTTCATTATATACAAGGTAAATGGTATATCTATTATGCAGCAGGAAAAGGACCTGAACCACATCCTGATAATTCAGATATTATGATCTGGCATAGTCAACGTTCCGGTGTTTTAGAATGTTTCCATCCCAATGATGATCCAACTTCTACACTTTGGAGTGACAAAGGGATGATTTACACAGGTGATGATATAGAAAACTGGGATGGAACTGTAGAAACAAATATTTGGGCAATTGATGCCACACCATTGGAAATGAATGGAAAATTATATTTGATCTGGTCTGGTTGGGAAGGCACTGCTAACATGGAGAATTGGGGATTTACACAACAAAACCTATATATTGCTGAAATGAGTAATCCATATACTATTAGTTCAAATCGTGTTAAAATAGCAGAACCAATATATTGGTGGGAAAAATCTAACATTTCACCACAAAAATTAAATGAAGGACCTCAAATTCTGAAACATGAAGGCAAGGTTTATCTTGTGTACTCTACTCCGGATTATTGGACTGTTGAATATAAATTGGGCATGATAGAAATAGAAGAGGGAAAAGATCCAATGGTTCCTGGTAATTGGTATAAGCATCCAAATCCTGTATTTAAGGGAACTGATGATGTTTATAGTGTTGGACATGGAAGTTTCACAACTTCGCCAGATGGTACTGAAAATTGGCTGTTATATAGGACAAAACAAACTCCGGAAGGGGGATGGCATAGAGATACACGATTACAAAAATTTACTTGGAATGACGATGGCTCACCAAATTTTGGTATTCCTTCAAAAGCAGGAACAATTCTTCAGGTTCCGTCTGGAGAAAAAAATCTGGTTTCAGGTACAGAATTTATAGATAATTTTAATCATGATTATCCTGATGACTGGAATTTTTATGGCTGGACAATGGATTGCAAAATTCAGAACGACATGCTCTGGCTTGGATGTGGATTTCGAGATCTGAATAATGGTGAAAAAGTTGTGCTGAGAAATTATTTCTGGGATGAGTGTACAATAGAAACAGATATTTCGATTTCAGAAGGATCCAAGACAGCCGGAATTATATTTGGTGTAAAAGAACCGGCTTTTGGTAAAAATGCTTTTAAAGGCTTTTATGCAGCACTTGATGTAAAAAATGATAAAATCGTTTTACATAAAATGGACGGTGAAAATCATGAAGTCATAAATGAAATATCTGTGGATTTAAATTATGGACAATGGTATAATCTGAAAGTTGAAGTATCAAAAACGAATTATAAAATTTATCTTGATGATCAAGCAAAAATCTATGGTTATGTTACATCTTTACCAAAAGGAATGGCAGGGCTTAGAATTGATGAAACTATTACTGCTTTTGATAATTTTAAAATTATTTCCAATAAAGTGAATTCCATCAATGAAAAAAAAAATCAACCTGAGGAATTTGAATTAGGACAAAATTTTCCAAACCCTTTTAATTCTTCTACATCTATTTCCTACAAAATAAACAAAACATCTCATGTCGATTTATCGGTTTATGATATAAAAGGTGACCATGTTGAAACATTAATCAATGATGAGAAAAGTCTTGGTACTTATAAAATTAACTGGAATTCCAAAGATACACCATCAGGAATATATTTTATCAAATTGGATAATAATTTCAAGCAGAAAAAAATTAAATGTTTGTTAATAAAATAAAGGAATGATTTATCAATGTTAGATCGATACAGTAGAACATTTTGTTTTTTATTGATTGCAACACTATTGTTTTTCATTTATAATTGTAAATCTACAAAAAATGATATAAAACCTATTACCTATAACAATCAAAAAGGATTAGTATGTAAATCTGCTGATCCTTTTGTATTGGAATATGATGGTTCCTATTATATGTACACAACCTCTGATAGTGCGAGTAATGCAGGAATTCCAGTTTATAAATCCGATGATCTCGTTAATTGGAGTAAAGCAGTTGGAGTAAATGATGGGTTGGCATTAATTCCTGAAGATGTGTGGGGAACAAAGTGGTTCTGGTCAGGTGATGTTATTGAGAAAGATGGAAAATTTTATATTTTTTATACAGCTAACGAACATCTGGGAGTTGCTATAAGTAATTCGCCACTTGGACCTTTTAAACAAGATGTGAAAAGAGCATTTCATGAAAATATTAATGAAATAGATGCCTCGGTTTTTATTGATGATGATGGAAAGGCATATATCTATTTTGTGCGGTTTAACAAAGGAAATGAAATTTTTGTAGCAGAATTAAGTAAAGATCTTTTGTCGATGAAAGAAGAAACAATTAGACTATGTTTCAGACCGGAGCAAGAATGGGAATTTGGCAAAAATAAACCCCAGGCAGAAGTAAATGAAGGTGCTTTTATGATAAAGCATAAAGGGCTTTATTATTTAACTTATACGGCAAATCATTTTGCAAGTATTGACTATTCCGTTGGATATGCTATCTCGAAAACTCCCACAGGCCCCTGGAAAAAATATGAGAACAATCCTATCCTGAAAAGAACTAAATATATTTATGGCCCGGGGAATGGTATGGTAGTGAACTCTCCTGATAAAAAAGAAAAGTTATTTGTATACCATACTCATAAAGATACATTGAATATTAGTCCCAGGAAAATTGCCATGGACAGAATAAAATTTGTATCTGATAAAAATGGAGGACCTGATATTCTGGTAATTGACGGGCCAAGTTTTACTGACATTGAAATCAATAACAAGTGAAAATAAAAAAAATTAATCAAAAAAAATGAGGGGAAAATGAAAGTTAAACAAAATTTCAAATTGGTAGTTTTAAGTCTATTTGTGCTTCTATTTGTTTTACAATTGAATGCCAGAGAAAAATGGAGTATTGAAAAAGCAGAAAAATGGTATGCAGAACAGCCTTGGTTGATTGGATGTAACTTTTCACCAAATACTGCAATCAATCAAATCGAAATGTGGCAGGAAGATACATTTGACCCTGAAACTATTGATAGAGAACTTGGGTATGCGGAAGAAGTTGGATTTAATGTTATGCGTGTTTATTTACATTATTTGGTGTGGGCAAGAAATCCTCAAAGATTAAAAAAGAGAATAGAAGAATATTTGACAATATCATATAAACATAATATCAAGACAATATTTGTTTTATTTGATGATTGTTGGTATGAATATCCAAATCTTGGCAAACAACCTGAACCCAAAAAAGGCATCCATAATTCAGGTTGGGTACAATGTCCGGGACAAGAGCAGGTAACACAGACAGAACTTTTTCCAGTACTTCGTGCCTACACAAAAGACATTATTGCATCCTTCAGAAATGATGACAGGATTTTATTGTGGGATGTTTATAATGAACCTGGAAACAAAGGACATGGGGCAGAAACAGTACCTTTACTAAAAGGTGTTTTCAATTGGGCTTTGGAAGAAAATCCAACACAACCGGTTTCAGCAGGAGTTTGGGGAAAATATCCAGATCGACCTTTGTTAAATAAAGTACAGATTGAAAATTCTGATATTATCACTTTTCATGTTTACGATACTGTAGAAGATTCAAAAAAATTAATTGAAAAATTAAAAGAAAATAAACGTCCTATGATTTGTACTGAATACATGAGAAGAGATGTAAATACTTTTGAAAATCATTTACCTATTTTTGTAGATGAAAATATTGGAGCGATTAATTGGGGATTGGTAAGTGGAAGAACACAGACAATCTATCCATGGGAAAGTTGGGAAAAACCTTATGATAAAGAGCCCGAAGTTTGGTTTCACGATATTTTGCGTAAGGATGGAACTCCTTTTGATAAAAAGGAAGTGAAGTTTATTAAAAAAATGATTAAAAAAGCTGGAAAATAATAGAAATAAGGCATAATGATTGACAAGCATAATGATAAGAAGGTATTTTAGTATTGAATAATAAAAGAGGATTTA
>JAOZSG010000216.1 GCA_029939785.1 Fidelibacterota bacterium
CACTTAATACTGATCTAACAGATTTAAACGGCATTTTAATTGATGGAAATGGTGATGGAGTAGCAGGAGATTCTTTTACTGCTGAATTTACTACTTTAAACGAAGATAAAGAAGGTCCGGTTCTTGTTTACTCTTATCCAAACGATTCAACAACTGTTTGTGATCCTGAGGATATCTGGACACTTAATTTTAATGAACTTATTGATCCCGAGAGTATAAATGAAAATACAGTGGTTTTAAAAAGTAACAATCTTGAGATTAACACTGAACCTCTAGTAACAATTATCGATAATAAGTCTATAGTTACAATTAAATCAGGCTCTCAATTATTTGCAGATGCTCCAGTTGAAATATTTTTATCATCTGATATCACTGATACTGCTGGAAATTCAATGACAAGTAATATAAGTTTAACTTCTACAACAGCAGATTATTATTATTCAGAATATAAAATGCTTGATAACTTTTCAGGAAGTGCCGGAAGTTGGTGGGATCCTGAAGGTAGTGGCTCAACAGTAGGTACTGTTAATTCCAAAACAACTTTTCAATATAGCACAAAAATTTATATTCCAGGTACTAATGGAAAATCCGGAAAAATATCTTACGAATGGGATGAATCAGCAAATGATTTTTTGCTTAGAGATCATGTTGTAAATATTAACACACAAATAGATACAAGTTATACAATTCAATGTTATGTATTCGGTGATGGTAGTGATAATAAATTTCGCTTTGCTCTTTATGAAAAAGATGGTGGACAAACCGCAGAAGTTTCAAAATGGAAGACAATTAACTGGCATGGCTGGAAACTTGTTGAGTGGGATCTGGGAGAACTTAATAATATAGGCGAATGGCTTGGTAATGGAATAATGGATGGCGGATATTATCAACTGGACGGACTTCATTTGACAAAAGGAGAAAATGGTTCAATCAGTGGTGCTATTTATATAGATGAATTAAGATTAGTGAAGAAAACTCCAGGTCAGGCACCACCAAATCATATTCCTGCTTTTACAGCATTACCTGATACGACAATAGAACAAAACTCCAGATTAAAAATTACACCTGAATGGACAGATGAGGATTCCGGTGATACACATGTTTTATCTGCTTCTTCTGATACTTCTGCAATTAGATTTTTAATTAAGGGTAACACTTCAGGTTCAATCATTTATATCAGTCCTGATTCAGAATATTTTGGAACCACTACTATCAGATTAATAGTAAAAGATTCAGGAATTGGTGAATTGTCTGATACGACAGAATTCATCCTTACAGTAACACAAACTACAGCAATTGATGAAAAACAAATTATTTCAGAGTATAATCTCGAACAAAACTATCCAAACCCTTTTAATCCAACAACAGAAATTAGTTTTACTGTTCCTCAAAATAGTCTAATAAATATTTCAATTTATGATTTAGTTGGCAGAAAAGTTGATGTATTGGTTAACAAAAAGTATCAACCTGGAAAATATAGTGTAAATTTTGATGCATCACATTTGGCTAGTGGTCAGTATATTTATCAATTAATTTCAAATGATATTGTAATAACGAGAAAAATGTTACTGATTAAATAAAAAAAATAAAAGAGGCTGTCATTAAAAACAGCCTCTTTTCATAAAAATATAAAATTTAAGAACAATCAGTAAAAATAATAACCTTAGAATAAATTATCCGGATTCAACATTCTATCAACTATTGTATCTAATACCTCTTCTGAATTATAAAAACCTTCATCAATGTTCTTACGAATCATATCAAGTTCACTTGCTTTATCGGTTGGTTTTTCTATTTTCTCTGCTTCGAAAGATTGTAATACTGGAATTATTCCTTCCACTATCCTATCAAGTACTTCCGGTTTATTATAATAGTTTGCTTGCAATTTATTATGAATTTCCTTTAGTTCCGATTTATCAATAGTCTTAATATTTTTCAATTCATTTTTATAAAATTCAATATTCTCTGTGTTTTTCAACAATGATCTGGCTATCGAGGAAATTTGCACACTATCTTTTGAAATTCCAGATTTGGCATCAGAAGAAACAGGACCTGAAGTATTTTTTTTACCGACAGTATTACTGTTGATTGTCTTTTTTTTCTTATCTATCTCCCGCATTTCTTTGGGTGATTGTGGGATGCCTTGTATTATAGACATATTTACTCCTGTTTTATGTCAATTAATCTAGGAACACTTGTATAACGATTACTATTAGTATTCCTGCTACTATTATCGACTAATTTTGTAATTTCTTTAATAGTCTCAATTTTCTTTATTTGTAAAATATCTAATATTTTTGCATCAATTTCAACTAATGTATGAGCAATTTTTGAAATTTCTTTACGCGTATTATAAAAATCTATTTGCGAAAAAGCAAACTTTTCTTTTTGTTCTTCAAGTCTTTTCAATAATTCTATCCAACGTTCTCTGGATTCAAGCAATATTTCCATTCTGTCCAATGTGACTGAATTCTTAAAAAATGATTCTTTTTGTTTAATAACTTCTTTTGTTTCCAACAAAATATTTTTAAAACAATCCAGTTCTTCTTTAAGAATACTTTCAACCTCTGTCTGATTATGATTCATACTCATTTATACTTCCTTTTGAAAAATTAATCCTTTAAAACTCTCAGGATCTTTTGACATTTTTACTAATTTCTCCGGTGGAATTCTACGAATTACTTCATTTGTATCTTTATCTATAACATAAATAATTGGTGTTTTATTTTCATTATCATAAGAGAGAGATAGTTTTGTATTTTGTGTTTCTACATATTTCTGAACCTTTGTAAATAATTTTGAAAAATTCATATTGTTTGCTATTGAATTTATTGGTTTTCCAACATTTTCAATAATTTGTTTTTTAGGCACATGAATCCTTTTATTTTCTTGTTCAAAATGAAAATCATTTTGAACAAGTGAAGAGGAATCATTAAAATTTAGTTTTTGTATATTACTCATAATTAATTACTCTTAACTCTTTTAAAACATTTGTGCAAAAGAACTTAAATAGCTTTGTTGTTGTTGATATTGTGATATCATATTTTGCATATGTGTAAATTCGCTTCTTAATTGAGTTTCTTTTCGTGCTAATGCTTCATTCATTAATCCTATTCTATCATTCAGACTAATAATATTCGATTCAATATTTTTTTTACTACTATCTATTGTCCCGCCTGTTTTTACATAGGATTCAAGATAATCCTGAATTTTTGATGTAATACCATTTGTTGAATTAAATAAATTTGAAACGTAAGAAGGATTTGCTGAAAGTGCTTCAGTTAATTTTTCTGGTTCACCAATTGACAATTTACCATCATCACCAATTTCTACTCCAATATGATATAATCTTGAATAATCAGAGTTTTCTACAGAATCAATTGTCGATCCTATAATATTTCGTAGTTCGCTGTGTATTGCACGATATGTAAGATCTCCTGATAATACACCCTGCTGGTAAGTATCAGGATTTATTTGTGTAGTAGTTTTTAAAAAAGATAATAAATCATTATAAATAGATATAAAATTATTTACTTCTGTTTTTACAGAATCTTCATCTGAACTGAGTGTAATTGTTTCTGATGTAGTAAAAGTGTCTTTAAAATCGAGTGTAACACCTGTTAATACATCTGTTACATTATTCCCATCACGATAAAATTCCAATCCATCCATCACAAAATGTGAGTTTAATTCACTATCTGTTGAACTGGTACCAATTTCAGTAATATATCCTCCAGAGGTTCCAGAAGATTTTACGGAATCATTTACTCCAAGTTTTTGTAAAAGATTATTGCTACTATCAGTAAATATCATTCTAAAATTATAGCCGGTTTGTTGACTCCTTAGTACCAATCTGGATTTTCCATTGGATTCTGAGACAACACTTGCACTTACAGTTTCATCGTTATCAATTGTTTCAGCAGTAACAGAAGTGTACATTGCCTCATTAATTTGTTCTGCAATATCTTGCAGAACTTCTTCATTTGTTTTGGTAAAAGTCGATGCAAAGACTTTTATATCAATAGTCTCTCTTGCATAGTCCCCATTTTCATCATAATGACCAACATCAATTGAAAAAGTCTCATCAGTTGTCAATGTACTAAAATCATGATTTAACGAATCGTATTGTTGAGAAACCCTTGTATCAGAAGTTGCGAGGCGATTAACACTCAAAGAATGATTTCCAATTGTGGCAGCATCCGTAGCTGAAACTGTAAATTTTTCAGCATCACTTGATTCTGCTGATTTTGAAGCAAAATGATCGGTAAGTGGATCATTAAATCTCTCAGATATTGTATGTAAAGAAGATAACTTGGAATCAAGTGAACTCAGGACTGAACTTCTATTACTCAAATCAGACTTTCTTTCTTCCAAACTGACCTTGGGCTTACTCTCCTGTCTCATCATTAAATCGATATAATAATCGACGTCTGATTGATTTCCATATGGATCTACTGTAATTGCCATTTTATTACTCTATCTTAGTTTCATTGCTTCTGCCCAGGTATTTCTAATTTCACGAAGGAGAACCTGTGCTTCAGTAAATTGTTTTTTGTGTATTAAATTCAAAATATATTGATACATGTGATAAAATGTACCTGCAATTTTTTTCTCTTTGAAATCAAGAGAATTTATTAATTCCTGTATCGCTTCTATAGCTTTAATAGAATTTTCATTTCCACAAGCTACAATGGATGCATCATAAATATACAAAACTAATTGCTCAGGACTTGCTGTTAGAATTTTTTGTACTAAATAGGGATTCGGCTTCTTACTTTTTTGTTTCATCATATCTTTTCTCATTATATAAAAATTCCTCTGAGAAAGAAGTTAATCAATTACCATGCCAGCAAATCATATTGATAATTATTCAATTATTAAATGTAATAAAAAAAAAGATAAAGCAGGAAATAAATTCCCACTTTATCTTATTTTCTGAAAAATTATCCTACTAGTGACAGTACAATTTGTGGACTTGCATTTGCCTGAGCAAATGATGAGACCGCAGTTTGTTGCATTATTTGCAACTTCATTATTTCCATCTGCTCTTTTGCAAAATCCGCATCCTCAACAGAACTTCGTACAGCTTCAGTATTTGTTGAAGCAACTGAAAGAGTCTGTTCTTTTGAAGATAATCTAGATTTATACTCACCAATATCCTGTAATGCACCAGCTAAACTATCAATAGCAGTACTTGCAGTAGCAATAGCTGCACTTGCACCAGAAGCAGTGGATAAATCTAAACCACTTACATTGGTTCCAGCAATTGAACTTGAATCTGCACTTTGAAGACTAATTGATAATTCATCAGTCGAACTTTCTCCTGTATGGAACATTCCACTATACCCACCATCAAGAAGTGCATCACCATTAAATGTTGTTTCATCCTTAATATCATCAATTTCATTCAATAATGCTGTTACCTGATCATTAATGGCACTTCTTTGAGAAGAAGATAAAGAATAATCAGCTGCTTGAGTGGCTTTTTCTTTGATAGTTTGAAGAATGGATAATTGATTCTGATATCCACCTTCTGCAACATTCAAAATATTTTTTGCATTACTTACATTTGTCAGAGCAACATCTAATCCACGTTTTCTACTCTCCAGACCTGCTGCAAGTTGAAATCCAGCAGGATCTTCCTCTGTAGAATTAATTCTCTTTCCAGTTGACAGACGTCTCTGATGCATTGAAATCTTCTTATTAATAGAATTAAGACTTGTCAATGACTCCATTGCTTGAATGTTGGCATTAATTTTTGTAACACCCATTATTACCTCCTTGTTTTTTTAGGGAATCTATTATTTTATACGACAAAAAATTTTCCCCTAATGGTTCAAAGGTTACGGCCAAGATACCTTTATATTTCAAAAATTCTACTGAAATTATCGGTAATCATTAAAATAAGTTTTTATTTTTTGACACTTTAATATCTGTTTTTTTTTATTTGAAAAATTATTCTGGAAACGACTATAAAATTAATAAAGTATAGTATGTATTAGTTGTATTTAAAATATTTTAATACATACTGATAAAAATTCAAAACTTATCAATTAAAAATCATTCATATCATTAATAATGATAAAACACAATTAACATTACTATTAGAAATAT
>JAOZSG010000217.1 GCA_029939785.1 Fidelibacterota bacterium
AGACAAATCAGGTATGTATTATGTAGTAGAACGCTGGTTAGGTGGAACACTAACTAATTTTTCAACCATCAAAAAGAGTATTAGACATCTTTTAGATTTAGAAAAAAGTAAGACTACCGGTTATAAAGAAGGTCTGACGAAAAAAGAACTTCTCATGCTTGAAAGAGAAAGATTAAAGTTAGCTGAATTACATCGTGGTATTAAAAGTATGAAAAAATTACCAGATGTATTAATAATTGCAGATGTTACATATAATGATATTGCAGTTAAAGAAGCTAATAAATTAAATATTCCGGTTATAGGTATTGTTGACACTAATGCAGATCCACGTGTTATTGATTATCCGATTCCAGCTAATGATGATTCAGTTCAGACTGTTGAATTAATAATCAGCCGTTTAACTGATACAATTACTGAAGCAAGAAAATCAAGAGTTGACTAACCAAAATAATAAGTTAGAAAGAGATAAATAGATGAAAATTAGTGCACAACAAGTAAAAGAATTAAGAGATAGAACAGGCATCGGTATGATGGACTGCAAAAAAGCCCTTGTTGAAACCGATGGCAATGTAGAAAATGCGATCGACCTCCTTAGAAAAAAAGGAATGGCAAAAGCTGCAAAAAAAGCAAGTCGTACAGCCAATGAAGGTGCTGTCATTTCATATATACATCCTGGAAATAAAATTGGTGTACTATGTGAAGTTAATTGTGAAACTGATTTTGTTGCAAAAAATGAAGATTTTATAAATTTTATAAAAGATGTTTGTATGCATATTGCTGCTGCAAATCCAATAGCTGTTGATAGAGATGGTATTGATCCTAAAACTATAGAGAGAGAAAAAGAGATCTACAGAGAACAGGGTAAAACTGAAGGAAAACCAGAAAATATCGTTGAAAAGATTATGATTGGCAGAGTTGAAAAATATTATGCAGAAAACTGTTTACTAGAACAAAATTTTGTAAAAGATACAACAAAAACAATCAAAGAATTATTAACAGAAACAATTGCTACTATGGGTGAAAATATTTCTATAGCCAAATTTACACGTTATCAAATAGGCAAATAGGAATAATTAAACAAAAAAGTAATTATGTTACCTAAAAATATTAAAAGAATTCTTATAAAATACTCCGGTGAAGTTCTCGCCGGAGTTAATAGTTTTGGTATTGATCCCAAAGTAGTAGATACAATTTCCGATGAGATTATATCGCTGACTAAATTAAACATTGAAATTGGTATTGTATTTGGTGGTGGGAATATTTTTCGTGGTCTAAGTGCAAGTGAGCAAGGAGTGGATCGCGTTAAGGGTGATTATATAGGAATGCTTGCAACTGTAATAAATGCACTTGCAATTCAGGAAGCAGTAGTCAGAAAAGGTTCAAAATGTAGAGTTATGTCTGCTATTAATATGCCTGATGTTGCTGAATCCATGATTATACGTGATGCTATTAATTACCTTGATAATAAAGAAATCGTCATTTTCAGTGCAGGAGTCGGCAGACCTTTTTTTAGTACAGATACAGGTGCTGCTTTGCGTGCTGCTGAAATAAATGCTGATCTTGTAATTAAAGGTACTAAAGTTGAAGGTGTTTATGATAAAGATCCGGCAAAATATAAAGATGCTGTTTTATATCATGATCTAAGTTATGACACTGCAATTGAAAAAAAACTAAGAGTTATGGATATTACAGCTTTTAGTATTTGTCAGGATAATAAAATTCCAATTATTGTATGTAATATGACAAAATCCGGAAATATCAAAAAAATATTATCAGGTCAAAAAATTGGAACACTAATTTCAGGAGAAAATAATGATAAATGATGTACTAATCGATGCAGAAGATCGAATGAAAAAAAGTGCAGGTTCTAAACAACATGAATTTGCAACAATTCGTACCGGCAGAGCGACCCCATCCCTTCTTAGTAATATAAAAGTTTCATACTATGGTTCAATTGTTCCTTTAAAACAGGTAGCCAATGTTGCTGCCCCCGATCCAAGACTATTAGTCGTACAGGTTTTTGATAAGAATGCTGTATCTGAAGTTGATAAGGCTATTAGAGCTGCTGATTTGGGTTTAAATCCTCAAATAGAAGGAAATCTTCTAAGACTACCAGTTCCACAATTAAACGAAGAAAGAAGAAAAGACCTTGTCAAATATGCTCACAAAATTGCTGAAGAAGGTAAAGTTGCAATAAGAAATATCAGAAGAGACTGCAATGAAATGCTCAAAGAATTACAAAAAGACAAAGAAATATCAGAAGATCAAGAACATACAGCTTTAGATAAAATTCAAAAACTAACTGATAAATACATTATCGCTATGGACGAAATGTATAAAAATAAAGAAATAGAAATTTTAGAAGAATAAATTAATCACTAGTTTTAAATAATCAGGGTTTTTGTTACGACAGAGACCCTTTTTTTTTGTGAATTCTATTATTGATTTTACAAATATTAGTGCATATTATTAGTTATGAAAAATATTGGCAACATAATTAGAAAATTATACCAATTCAGTGGAGGCTGGATTGGAGCACGATATATTTATAAAGAACTTTTACTCCCCTTTTTTTTCTCAATAAGCGTAGTTACATTTGTACTTTTATTAAATTTTATATTAAAAGCAATTGATAAGTTACTTGGGAAAAACTTACCTTTATTAGTCATACTTGAATGGATATATTTGAATATGGCATGGATTATTGCAATGTCTGTACCTATGGCAGTTCTTGTAGCATCAATTATGGCCTATGGTAGAATGGCTGAGGATAACGAAATTATTGCTATGAGATCCAGTGGTATAAGTTTTTTATCTACACTTGCACCAGCTATTATCTTTGGAATTGTTGTCTGTATTTCTATGATTTATTTTCAAAATAAAATTCTACCGGAATATAATCACAAAGCCAGATTACTTACTGGTGACATTTATCATAAACGACCCGGATTAAATATAGAACCAGGATATTTCATAGATGATATTCCCGGCTATTCAATATATGTGAAGAATAAAAAAGATGGCTGCTTATTTGATTTAATTATTTATAAAAAAGACTCACCTGAGACTAGAACTACAATTTATGCAGATAGTGGAAGAATTAATATCAAAGGAAATAAAGTGCTTTTTACACTTTATGAAGGTGAGATTCATGAACTTGATGTAAAAGATTTTAAAGATTATCGTCGTATTTCTTTTAATAGACATATTATTGGAATCCCTGTCGATAATTTAATGCTTGAGCGACGTGATAAATCAAGACGCGGTGATAGGGAAATGACTATCAAAATGATGCAGATTGAAGTTGACAAATACTTAGCAAAACGCAATGAAATTAATGATAAAATTGAAAAAATGGTAAAAGATAAATTAAATATTGTTGAATATAAAAATTTTGCAACGCTTAACAAATATATTAAAAGTAAAATAGATAGTAATTTAGTATTATTATCAGAAAATGAAGCTAAATTAAAAAATCGGGAATTAAAAGGACTTATTACTCGAATAAAAGGTGAACAAAATTATGTGTTTAGCCTCCAAAAACAAATAAATAAATATCAAGTAGAAATACATAAAAAGATTTCTATGCCAGTTGCATGTATCGTTTTTATACTGATTGGAGTTCCACTGGGAATAATGACACAACAAGGCGGTATTGCCTTAGCTGCGGTCGCCAGTTTATTCTTTTTTATTATTTATTATATCTTCTTGACTGGAGGTGAAACTTTAGCGGATATGGTGATTATACCACCTTATGTAGGTATGTGGACACCTAATGTATTATTGACTATTGTAGGTATTTATTTAATCTATAGTACTTCAAGAGAACAAAAAACAATCGATCTATCAATATTTCCAAAATTGATAAATTCATTAGTTAAAAAAATCCTATTTAAATAAAAATATAATTCTTAAGATGTAATATTAGATAATTTTTTTTACTCATAATAAGAATTGAAAGGAATAATAATGTTGGTTACAGATTTTATTGAAAATAAAAAACAAGGCAAAGAACATACATCTGAGGATATTCAGGAATTTATTAAAGGTTATACTAATGGAGATATTCCTGATTATCAGGTTTCAGCCTGGTTAATGGCAGTTAATTTTCAAGGAATGACAGATGATGAAACCGTTGCATTAGTAGATGCAATGCTTCATTCAGGTGAAACTATAGACTTATCAGGCATAAAGAAATATAAAGTAGATAAACATAGCACTGGTGGTGTTGGTGATAAAGTTTCACTTATTCTTGCTCCACTTGCCAAAGCTGCCGGATGTGTTGTACCTATGATATCAGGTCGCGGTCTTGGGCATTCTGGTGGAACATTGGATAAATTAGAAAGCATACCGGGTTTCAATGTAAAACTGACAAAACAAGAATTTATTGATAATATTTCAAAATATTCCCTAACTATGGGAGGACAGACAAAAGATATTGTCCCTGCTGACAGAAAAATGTATTCATTAAGAGATGTTACAGGAACAGTCAAATCTATACCACTAATTTGCGGTAGTATATTGAGTAAAAAAATTGCTGAAGGAATCGATGGTCTTGTATTAGATGTTAAAACTGGTTCCGGAGCATTTTTACCAGAATATGAAAACACACGGAAACTTGCTGTACAATTAAAGACAGTAGGAGAAAAATTTGGTTTAAATGTAAAAGCACTTATCACTGATATGAGCCAACCTCTTGGAAATGCTATTGGAAATTGGCTGGAAGTTGTGGAATCTATCGATGTCTTAAAAAATAAAGGACCGAAAGATTTAACTGAAGTTACAATAGCACTAACTGCCTGGATGGTAGTAATGTCCGGGATTGAAACTAATTTTGATAAAGCAAAAAAATATTTGTATGAGTTACTGGCAAACGGAAAAGCCTACGATGAATTTTTAAATATGGTTAAAAATCAAAATGGTGATATTTCCTATATTGAGAATCCTGATAAATATAAAAAAGCCGGTTATATTAATTCTGTAAAATCACAATCATACGGATATATTAAAACTATAGATACTCATCAGATTGGGATGACTGCATTGGCTCTTGGTGCAGGAAGAAGAGTAATAACTGATATCATTAAACCGGAAGTTGGAATTATTTTCAAAAAAAATATTGGGGATTTAATTAAAAGTGGTGATGAAATATGCATTATTCATGCTGATACTGAAAATGATTTCAATCAGGCAAAAGTAGAAATATTACAATCTTTTACATTATCTGAAAATCCCGTAGAAGTACCTGATCTTTTTTATGAAACTTTTTAACTATTATATTTGATTGGGCATTATGAAGGGATATGTACAGGTTTACACCGGAAACGGTAAAGGAAAAACAACAGCTGCATTAGGACTCGCTATTAGAGCAATCGGAGCAGGGTTAAATGTTTTTATTGGACAGTTTGTAAAAGGAATGGAATACAGTGAAATAAAAACATTAACTCAAAAACTTGATAATATAAAAGTAAAACAATACGGATTAAGGTGTTTTATTCGCAAAGAACCCACACAAGAAGACATAAAAGCGGCACAAGATGGACTTAAAGAAGTAATAAACATAATTCAATCAGGAAAATATGATGTTGTAATTTTAGATGAAGCGAATATTGCTGTTTATTATAATTTATTCAAAGTCGAAGATTTGTTGGAAATTATTGATGGTAAACCAGATCATGTTGAACTAATAATAACCGGACGGAATGCAAAAAAAGAGTTATTGGAAAGAGCTGATCTTGTAACAGAAATGAAAGAAATAAAACATTATTACAATCATGGTGTAAATGCCAGAAAAGGAATTGAATCTTAAATTAATTAAACAAAATCACGAATTATCATACTATTTTGTTAAGTTTTCAATAATAACCGAAAAAAATATAGAAAAAACTGTAAATTAGGAAAATAATTCCAGCATTGTCTTTTATCATATTTTTAATAAAATATTGAAAAATAAGAGATAATATAATTGGTAATTTTATTGGTCTAAAAATTGCATTTGTTATAGGTAGTTCTTTAAAAAATGACTCCTCCCTAAAATGGTATAGATCTCATACCCCTGTTTCTTCCCCTTAGAAATA
>JAOZSG010000218.1:0-2729 GCA_029939785.1 Fidelibacterota bacterium
ATTTGTAGAAAAATGGATCATCCAATGTATTAAAGCACCTTTAGGTGCGGCTCTATTGTTAATAATGTGAAAAATAATAGAACACGGATCTAACGGATTGAACTGATCTGTACGGATTTTCTTATAACTCTTATTTTCTGTCATTAGAATTCCTGAAAATATGGTTTTTTTGGCATTACTATTGTAATACATAAATCACACACCATACCAATCCGAAAAGGAAAACCATCCCAAGGTTTTCCTTTTTTTTATACCTGATGAACTCATAATAAATCAAGAATTAACTGCTAAATACGTAAAAATCGTAAAGAATTATAGTTTTAACTATTATACTTCCTCTATTTATTTAATATTCTCTTATAGACTTACATACTTTCTACTGATTTATTTGCATATCTACTGAAATATAAGAAATTACTGATATTTCAGAAATTCTCAAAAATTGTTTGAATTAATCATAATTAAACTTTGTATATATAACATGATATAATATTAAAAATATAACATAATAAACAGATTGTACATATTATCTAATATTTCTGGTATATAAATAAATCATATCTTATATTTTACCACAAATGTTATGAGAATTATTTTTTTAAGATAAGAATTTAGAAAAATAATATTTTGTGTTGAGATTTGGTATGAAGTGTGTTCAGGAAAATCTCGCCAAGCAATATCTAAAACATTGATATGTAAATAGTGTAAACTAAAAAAAGGAGAAATCTATGACGAAAAAAGTCATTTCGTGGTTAGTAATATTGTTATTACCTATCATGATATTTGCTTCTAATGGAGACAAAGTTTCTGGTTTAGTAGTAAATAAAGTTACAGGTGAGCCTTTAATAGGTGCAAATGTTATTATTGAAGGACTAAATATTGGTTCAGCAACCAATATGGACGGTTTTTTTTCATTTTCTTTTGACGTTGAAGAATCATTTGTATTAGTCGTAAGTTATATGGGATATAAGACTACAGAAGTCGAATGTACTCCGGACAGAGATTTAACAAATCTTGAAATTAGGATGACAGAAGATATTCTTATGAGCGAAAAAGTTGTAATTACAGGTATTGGTTCCAAAACTTCCAGAGAAATTGCTCCTGTTGCTGTTGCTTCAGTTGCAGCCCAGGAATTAACTGAATCAATGTCTTATACTTCAGTTTCACAATTGTTAAATGGTAAAGTTGCCGGTGCAACATTATCTACTTCTAGTGGAAATGTTGGAGCGGGTTATTCATTTAACGTTCGTTCCGGTGGTGGAATTAATGGAAATGGTCAACCTGTTATTTATGTTGATGGAATTCGCGTAAACAACTCCGAACTTGAAGGTTATTTCGCTAAAGGTGGTCAGCAATTAAGTGCACTTACAACTCTCGACCCAAGTGAAATCGCAAATATTGAAATATTAAAAGGACCTGCCTCTGCAGCAAGTTATGGTACTGATGGATCAAACGGTGTTGTATTAATTACTACAAAACGTGGTAATCTTGCCGTTGGTGGGCGTGGTTTCAAAGTTAATTACAAATATCAAACGGGAATGAACCAACAATCTTATAAATATACAAAAGATGATATTTTGACCTATAAAGATGCAAATGGTATTTTTCGTGATGGTCAGGTTGAAGGTCACAATTTACAAATTTCCGGAGGAAATTCAGCGGTAAGATATTTCTTTGCATTAGGACAAAGAAATGAAGAAGGTATTGTTGGTAATAATAGTATGGATAGAAAAAATATTAGGTTAAATGTTGATGCTATTGCAACTGATAATTTAACTTTTTCTGTTACTACTTCATTTGCTGAAACTGTTACAGAACGTCCTGAAAATGATAATAATATTTATGGATGGCTCGGAAATACAGTACTCAGAACATCTGCATATGGTTGGCTTGACAGTTTAAGTATTGCGAGAACAGATGACGATAATAATATGAAAAGTTTTACAGGATCTATCAAGGCAACTTATGAACCTGTCAAAAACCTGACTGCAAATTTGTCCGTTGGTGTTGATAATTTGAACATGAGAACTATTGCATATTATCCTCCGGATGGTGGATATTTATATGATACAGGTTCAAGACAGATTTATAATCGTAATAATATTCAATATACTTATGATATGGATTTGGGCTATAAAGCAAATATTACTGCTGACTTATCATTAGACACAAGAATTGGTACCCAGATTTTTGATAGAGATATGAGATCAAGTTGGGTTCAGGCTGATTCGCTTTCTAATATTAAAATAAAAGATATTGAATCTGCTGCTATAATGAAAGATTACGGTGAAAATTACTTTACAGAACGAAAAGCCGGAGTCTATTTTAATAATAGTATGAATTATCAAAACAGATTATTTTTGGGTGCAAATATCAGACAGGATTTCTGTAGTAGTCTTTCAGACAAAGCACCAAATATCTTTTATCCATCTTTTAATGCAGCAATTCGTCTTGACAAATTTGGTTTAGCACCGAGTTTTATGGACTTGGCAAAATTGAGAATTGCTTATGGTGAAACCGGACAGTTACCGGATGCAACCGATGCAATCAGACTAATCTGGGCAGCTGAACAATCAGGTTATGGACCTGGTGGAACTATCAATCAGATTGGTAATGAAGAAATTGAACCGGAAAGAATCAAAGAACTTGAACTTGGTTTGGATTTAAATATGTTCAATCGTTTTGGTATTGAGATGACTTATGCAAAAATGAATGCTGAAAACTCAATT
>JAOZSG010000218.1:2739-6032 GCA_029939785.1 Fidelibacterota bacterium
ATTGTTGGTCGTGATCTTGCTCCATCTACCGGCTTAACTGCCTCTGCTCTTCCTGTAAATGTTGGAAAAGTAGAAGGATGGGCTTTTGAACTTTCTTTTAATGGTAGATTAATTGATAAAAAGAATTTAAAACTTGATTTCACACAATTGAATTCCTGGCAGGACAATGAAGTTACAAAATTAGCAGAACCAATCTATTCTGCATTTGATATGCAAGTAATTCAGGAAGGTTATAGAAAATATACTTTCCTTGGTGTTGAAGTTGACTCTATTATTTATGGAGATGATGGAAAATATGAAAGATATACTTTAACTGATGAAGAACAAGATCTGGGATCAGGTATTCCTTTCTATAATGGTTCATTTGCTTTGGATTTAACTTTATTTAAAAATGTTCAGGTACGTGCATTAATTGATTGGAGATATAAATTTAAAGTTTACAATTATACTAAAATATATCAGACATATTTTGGAAATAATCAAGATTACAATAATGCAATATCCATGAAAGATTCATTAGAAGCAATTGATGGTTATGATTATAGTAGTTCAAAATATAAAAATGCAGTTGATGATTATGTACAGTATAGCTCTCTTTTTGGCGGAAGTGATGCTGGTTTTGTTGAAGATGGTGATTTTATTAAATTTAGAGAAATAAGTATTAGTTACAATGCAACATCTTTTCTTCACAATCTTACAAAGCATAGTGGAATAAATAAAATTTATTTTGCATTTTCAGCGAATAATATTGCTACCTGGACGAAATATAGCGGACCAGATCCAGATGTAAATATGAGTGGTGCTAATGATGGTGATAAAGGTCTGGATTTTATGACATTACAACATCCTAAATCATATACATTCACCATTCAACTTGGATTATAGGAGGAGTAAAACATGAAATATAAAATAATATTTTTATTAGTAATTAGTTTTATTCTTTTCTCTTGTGAAGATTATGTACAGGATCTTCCACCAAGAGAAGGAATAATTGAAGACAAAGTAATGGTTGATTCAACTGATATTGGTTTTTTGGTAACAGGTATTCAAGCAAACTTTTCATCAACATTGGAAAGAATTATTATGACTGCTGATATTCTTGGCGATCAATTTAAATATGCTAAAGATATCACTAAAGATGCCACATTTGAAACATTTGAACAATTGGAATCAGGTGATCTGAGATTAGATAATAATACTGTTGATGGATTAGCTGATAACCTGGGTGAATTATGGTTTCTTTCAAATGATCTTATTACAAGGGTTGAAAATCGTATGGGAACAATGAGCGATAACCTAAAAAATTATGCTTTATATAATTCATATTTATATAATGGCGTTGCTCATGAATTATATGCCGGATATTTTGGACTTACTAAAACACAAGGCGGTGGTTGTATTGATGCCGGACCTTTTATTGAGTCTAATGACATGTATGACCTTGCAATAGAAAAATATACAGAAGCTCTAAAATATGCTACAGCAGATGAAGCAAAAGTTGCAAGATCATTAATTGCACGTTGTTATCTGTATAAAGGTGATTATAGTAATGCAAAATCAAATGCTGATGCTGGTTTGGTAAATGGAGATGCCGGTCTTATTGCTGCGTATTCTCCTTTAGCTGACAATTATGTATGGCAGCAGGGTTGCATTAATCTAAGATGCCAGGTTATTGTACCTGACAGATTCGCTGATTATATTGCAGCAGATGCAAATGAAGCTAATCGTGTTCTATTAATTAAATTACCACTTACTCTCTATGCTCCAGGTGCAGATACATCTGTAACATATTGGACACAGGGAAAATATGACTCTGATGCTTCACCAATTCCTTTTATGACATGGCAGGAAAATAATTTGATGCTTGCTGAGTTAGCTGCATTACATGGACAAAGTGGCGACGCTGTTACATTAGTAAATGAAGTAAGAACAAGTTATGGTATTGCTGACGTTGCTACTGTTGATCAGACTGTAATAATTGAAGAAAGAGATAAAGAACTTTTTTTAACAGGAAACAGATTGATTGATTTAAGACGTTTTAATATATGGCATCTTGCAGCAGACAAGTGGATGTACTTACCAATTACTGAAAAAGAACGCAATTCAAATGATAATATTGATTAGTAAATAAACTATTAGATATTTTTCATAATAAAACAAAAAAGCCCAATTAATTTTGGGCTTTTTTGTTATGATTGGCATTAATATTGTAACAGTAATAGACACACACGATACCAATCCGAAAAGGAAAACCCTCCCCAAGGTTTTCCTTTTTTTTTGTCCGGTATATAATTTCATAACATTATATTTAGCATAAATAATTATGAGACAAAATAACATTTTTATTATTTCTGAATAATCATCAATTATAATTCATTTATTATTACTGAAATATCAGAAAAATCTGATATTTCAGTAATAATAAGTTCTTCATTTTAATTTAGCAGAACATATCATTGTTTCTTTAAACCTTTTAAATACATAGATATACTACAAAACATTTTATTCTATATACAATAAAATTATAAAAAAAAACATCTTGGTATAAAAATTGTCATTACACTCTCATTGAAAAGGTACATAAACGAAATGTGTGTTATTATTTTCAACCGAAGATAATAGAAATTAATTTTTGTTATGTAAAAAAACAAAAGGAGGATGTATGACAAAGAATGTCGTTTTTTGGCTATTCATTTTGTTACTGCCAATAATGTTATTTGCAGGGACAACAGGAAAAATAGCTGGAGTTGTAAGTGACAAGGACACTGGCGAGCCACTCGCAGGTGTAAACGTAATTGTTCAGGGTGAATCCTATACTTTAGGAGCTGCCTCAAATGCCGATGGATATTATGTAGTACTTAATTGTCCAATCGGTGACTACACAGTTAGAGCCAATTATATTGGTAAAAAAACTATTGTAGTATCAGAAGTTCGGGTTAATCTTGACTTAACAGCAGAGGTTAATTTTGAAATGGAAAATACTTCACTAGAATTTGAAGAAGTATTAGTAACAGCACAGAAGAAGATCATCAGAAAAGATGAAACTAACACTAATGTAATTAAAACAGCAGAAGATATTGAAAATTTACCTGTAAGAGGCATGCAAAATATTGCTGCTGCCACAGCTGGTGTTGTGAAGACAGCAAACTCTAATAATTTAAATGTTAGAGGCGGTAGAGCTGCTGAAACTGCTTTATATATTGATGGTGTATTAGTAAATGATCCTTATAATAGTGCTGTAAGATTATATTTACCAAATGAAGCTATTGAAGAAATGAGTGTTCAAACTGGTG
>JAOZSG010000219.1 GCA_029939785.1 Fidelibacterota bacterium
AATCTCATCTAATTATGGAAATAATAGTTTCATTTTTGTTGTACCGGATGTAGAACAAGCGATGGAAAAATCAATAGAAATAATTAACGGAAAAAAAATATCTATTCCCCATGAAAAAAAATCATTCACAATTTCTCAGGAAGATATTGATAAATTAATTGAATATCAAAATTCGTATTTATTTGATCAGAATGTTTCACAAAATCTTCCATTTTCACATAATCATCCATTTTATAATATTGTCAAAATATCAAAGGTTATGCATGATGATATTATTTATATGCATGAGAATGAAATACGTTACAGAAAAGAACTAGAACAAAAAACGATGGAGCTTGAAAGTCAACAGGAAAAGTTATACAAGATATTGGATGATTTGAAAACAGCAAAAAATAAGGCTGACGAAACAAATATTTTACTTGAGGAACGTACTGTTGTTGCCAAGGATTTAGCAGTAAGGGCTGATATGGCAAATGTAGCCAAAAGTGAATTTTTGGCAAATATGAGTCATGAAATCCGTACACCAATGAATGGTGTAAAAGGAATGGTGGATTTATTACTGGATACAGAATTAACAGAGGAACAGCAGGATTATGCAGAAACTATTCAATCCAGTTCCAATGCTTTAATTAATATTATTAATGATATTCTGGATTTTTCAAAAATTGAGGCAGGTAATTTAGAATTGAAATTAATCGACTTTGATCTTCGTAATATGGTGGATGATCTCGTTGAAATGATGGCTTTGAAAATTCATGAAAAAAACCTGGAAATTATCTGTAATATTAAACCAAATATTCCAACTTTTGTTAATGGTGATGCCGGTCGGTTAAGACAGGTACTTATTAATTTTATTGACAATGCAATAAAATTTACTGAATCCGGTGAAATTGTCGTAGGAATAGATAAAGTAAATGAAACTAAAAAGAAAATAGAATTCCGTATTTCTGTTTCTGATACAGGTATTGGTATTTCAGAAAATGAAATGGAAACTATTTTTAATCATTTTACTCAGGTTGATGCTTCTACAAAACGGAAGTATGGAGGAAACGGATTGGGACTTGCTATATCAAGACAATTAATCGATGCTATGAAAGGAGAAATTGGAGTAAATAGTGTATATGGAAAGGGATCTGAATTTTGGTTTTCTATTACCTTGCAAAAACAACTTAATCATATTGAAGTAGCACCCCCTATAAATCTGGATAAAATTAGAATTCTCACTATTGATGATAATACATCAAGTAGAAAGGCTCTTAATACTCAGTTGAAAATATGGGGTATGCAGGCTATTGGTGCCAAAAATGCAAAAATTGGTCTAAAACTATTGCATGAAGCAAAGCAATCCCAAAATCCTTATAATATTGTAATAATAGATAAAAAAATGCCGGATATAGATGGCATAGAATTAGGAAAAATAATAAAAACAGATAAAACATTATCTGGTATTCCACTAATTTTAATGACCTCTTTTGGAATTCATGAAGATATCAATCGATATAAAAAAATTGGTTTCGTAACAACTCTGACAAAACCGGTACGACAATCTGATCTTCTGGACTGTTTGTCTTTTGGACTTTTTGGAAAATCAATAAAAAACCGACAAGATATGAGTAAACGAAAGAGAATTCGTGAAATAAGGCGTGAATCTTTTCGGGTTTTAGTAGCTGAAGATAGTGTTATAAATCAAAAAGTTATTTTAGGTATGTTGAATAAATTTGGACTGGATGCAGATGCAGTGCCCAATGGAATTGAAGCAATTGAAACTCTTAAATCTTCAAATTATGATTTGATTCTTATGGATATGGTCATGCCAAAAATGAATGGAATTGACACCACAACTTATATTCGGGATCCAAAATCAAATATACCAAATAACAATATTCCAATTCTTGCATTAACAGCCAACGCAACAAAGGATGATCGCGATAAATGTTTTGCAGCTGGAATGAATGATTATATTTCCAAACCCATCGATATCCTGACTTTAGTAAATCTATTAGATAAATGGTTACCTGAAGATAGTGAAATAAATAAACTTCAAAAAATCGAATCAAATAAAAAAATGCCATTGAACGAGCCCAATAACCAAGCTATTCCGGTTTTTGATAAGCCTGCAATTATGCAGCGTTTTCTTGATGATATTGATATGATTCGGGAAATAACTGTCGATTTTCTTGAAGATATTCCCAAACAGATAGAAATATTAAAACAATTATTTATTGAAGAGGATCTGGCACGAATTAAACTACAGGCACACACGATAAAAGGTGCATCTTCCAATCTTAGTGGTTTGGCACTTTATGAGGTAGCCAAACAAATGGAAATGGCTGCAAAATCAAAAAATATAATTACAGCAAAATCATACATGCCTGAATTAGAACATCAATTTAAATTATTGAAAATTACATTGGAAAAAGAATTCTAAACAATTAATATAATATTTAGATTAATGACTAAATATATTTATCCAATAAATCCTGTTAATCCTGTCTAAAAAAATAAAGAGGAAAATATGAAACATTTTGTATCAAGAATTATTTTATCAGTTTTTATCTTAATTATATGTATATCTGCTCAACCAAAACGTGAATTTCGGGCAACCTGGATAAGTACAGTTAGCAGACTTGATTGGCCAACGTCAACTATTGTTTCAAATCAAAAATCCCAATTGATCAGTATTTTTGATGAATTGGAAGAAGTGAATATGAATGCAGCCATTTTTCAGGTAAGACCTGCCTGTGATGTGTTTTATGATTCAGAAATTGAGCCCTGGTCAAATTGGCTAACCGGTACTGAAGGTCAATCACCAAATCCTTATTATGATCCACTTGAATTTGCGATTGAAGAAGCTCATAAACGTAATATTGAACTACATGCATGGTTTAATCCTTATCGTGCTAAAAATGGTTCAAGTAATGGAGTGACTTCTGAACATGTTTTTGTCAAACATCCTGAATGGATATTAGCTGTTGGCAGTTCCGGAAAAGTTAATCCGGATATTATGAGTTATTCAGGTTTGGATAAATGGGGACAAGAACGAAATAATACAGCAATAAACTACATATTGAATCCCGGTATGGCTGAAGTTAGAGAATATGTTCTTAGTGTAATTATGGAAGTTGTTAATAAATATGATATTGACGGTATTCATATGGATGATTATTTTTATCCTTATGAAGGTATGAATAATGAAGATCAGTCAACATTTCTTGCTGAAGGGCGTGGTTTTTCGAATATTTCTGATTGGCGACGTGATAATATTAACATTTTACTTAAAGCAATCAACGACAGTATAAATATTGTAAAACCTCATGTGAAATTTGGTATGAGTCCTTTTGGTATTTGGAAAAATGGTGTACCATCAGGTATAGTTGGGCTTGATGCATATAATAAGATTTATTGCGATGGTGTTGCCTGGTTGGACAATCAATATATAGACTATATTTCACCTCAATTATATTGGGAATTTGGAGGTGGACAAGACTATGGAAAACTTATGCCATGGTGGGCAGAACAAGTAAAAAGAAATAACAGACATCTATATACTGGCAATGGACCTTATCGTATTATTAAGGATAATTGGGATGAAAATGAATTGCCAAATCAGATTAAATTAAATAGAACGACTGATGAATGTTATGGCAATATATATTTTAGATTTACTATCGGTATTCTTAATAATCCCAAAGGATTTTTAGATACTTTAAAAACAAATTACTATAAATATTCTGCACTGCCTCCAACTATGCCATGGAAAGACTCAATTCCTCCTAATGTACCTCAAAATGTAAAATATACAAAAAATGCTAATGATTACATATTGTCCTGGCAGAAACCCGAGATTGCTTCAGATGAAGAAACAGCAAATAAATATGTTTTATATAAAAGTTATACAAATCCGATTGATACTGATAATCCACAAAATATCCACTCGATATTAGATAGTAGTATTACAGGTATTACTATTACTGATATTCCCAATACTCATTTTGTTTTAACTGCATTGGATAGATTAAATAATGAAAGTGCTACTGTCCAGGTTAGTGAGGATGTTGTTGAGAAATTAGTCGATTTTTATGACAGACCTTATAATTTACAGCTATATACGCGAGATAATTCTGATTCCGCAACAGTGATTATCAGTGGAAATGTAATAACAACCGGATATGATTCACTGATGGTAACTGTGATAAAAAATGAAAGCGAAACAAAAATTTACAAAACAAATTTGATATATTCAGGCAATCAGGCTGCATTTAGTATATCACATAAAATTCATGCTGAGTTAAGTGAACATGAATTCATAATAGAATTGATAAATGAACAAGGTCATGTTTTGATTGAAACTATTGAAGATGTAATTTGTGGAGATGCATTTATAATCAATGGTCAATCGAATTCTCATTTTGTCTTAAATGAAGCGACTTTTCAAAATAAATATTGCCGGACATTTGGCACAAAAACTCCAAATTCAAATTACGATACATATTTTGCTCATGATACTACATGGGCATATTCACATGGTAATGTTGCAACAGGAGCAAGCGTAGGTGTTTTAGGACTTTATATTCAAAGGTTAATTTTGGAAGAAAATGAAATCCCAACTTGTTTTATTAATGGTGGAACCGGTGGAAGTATGATTGCAGAGCATTTGCCTGATTCTACAGACAGAATGAATTTGAACACAATCTACGGTAAATTACTATACCGAATAACTAAAGGGAAAATCAATAAAATAAAAGGAATTATCTGGTATCAGGGCGAAAATGATTCTGATGAAGATAATACACTTGTTTATCCTCAACGATTTCAACAATTATATGATAATTGGAAATTAGATTATAATCCTGAAAAAATATATTTATTTCAATTGCATCCCGGAAATGGTGGAGATGCACAAGGGAAATTTCGAGAAATGCAAAGAACACTTTCTGATTCATTGCATCTTGAAGACCTTTGTATAATGTCAACTGTCGGTCTTCCTGATTATGATGGATCAAATTTTAGTATTGAAGGATATGAGTCTATGTCAGAGAGAATTTTTAATGTAATTAATCATGATTTTTATGGATCCAGTGATATATCCGAGATTTATCCGCCAAATATTAGGAAGATTGAATATCATAAAGAAAATCAGGAAATGGTATTGATTTTTGATAATACAGAATCTTTAGTTTGGCCGGAAGATATTTCGAATTATAAAATGGTTGATTATTTTTTTGGTGATGATGATTTTGGAGTGATAAAATCCGGACGGGCAAATAATGACTCAATAATACTTACATTAAATGGACCAAATTTCTTCGATAAAATTACATATTTACCCGATGGAATGTATAATTCAACAGAGAAATTTTATAACGGACCATTTATAAAAAATTCCAGAAATATTAGTGCATTAACATTTCATGGTTTTTATGTAGAAAATCCTGATAGTATTATAAAAATTGTTTCTCCTAACGGAGATGAGATTTTAGATATAAATTCTGAGCAAACAATTGAATGGATTAATGATAATGTTAATACAATAAAAATTGAGTATAGTCCTAATAATGGAACTGACTGGTATCTGATCGCAAAGGATATTGACGCAAATCAGAATGGCTATATATGGACAACTCCGGAAATCATTTCAGAAGAATACAAAATTCGTATATCTGATATGACAGATTCAACTATAGCTGATGAAAGTAATAGAGTTTTTACCATTAAACTAATTACGGAAATTGAAATTTCTGACTATGAAATTCCAAAACAATTTACATTGATGCAAAACTATCCAAATCCCTTTAATCCAACAACAATAATTAAATATGAAATCCCAAAATCAACACATGTAATACTAACTGTTTATAATCTTTATGGGCAGGAAATAAGTCGATTGGTTGATCAGAATCAAAATCCCGGTTTTTATAGTGTAAAATGGGACGCATCATC
>JAOZSG010000220.1 GCA_029939785.1 Fidelibacterota bacterium
CTAATTTCTAACTCTTAAAGATTGAAAAGTTGAAATACAGAATTCAGGATTTAGCGAAAACTATATTGTCTTAGTATTTTATCATGGTCGTAATTATGTTGTCATTCATGGTCATTAGTAGCAATTTATTTAAATTATCTTTAATGTTAAAAAAGAGGTAAAATCATGATTAATAGTCAGGATACTATTATAGCAGTTGATGCTATGGGAGGTGATAACGCACCAAATGAAATCATTAAAGGTGTTGCCAAAACCACTGTTGATACAAATATTAAAATATTATTAACAGGCAATGAAAAAACAATTAACAATATATTATCAAAAACAAATCATAATAAAGATCAAATACAAATAATACATACTGATGAGTTTATTACAAACGATGAATCTCCAAGGCAGTCAATAAAGAAAAAACCTAAATCATCCATGTTAATTGCCACTGAATTGTGTGGAAAAGGCGAAGCTCATGGAATTGTATCAGCAGGGAATACAGGAGCATATATTCTTGCTGCAGTAAAAAATATTGATCGAATACATGGAGTCAATAAAACAGCAATTGCATCAGTTTATCCTACAAGAAACAAACAAAAACATAACGATATTTTTAGCCTTATGTTGGATGTTGGAGCAAACAATGTGTGTTCAGCCGAAGATTTAGTTCAATTTGCATTAATGGGAAAAATTTATTCGTCAGATATCAAAGGTATTAATAATCCCACTGTTGCTCTTCTTAATAATGGAAGAGAGTCACACAAAGGTGGTGAAATAATGTCAAAAACCTATAGTATTCTTGAAGCTCTGGATAGTATCAACTTTATTGGAAATATTGAAGGTAATGATATAATGCAAGGTTTGGCAGACGTGGTTGTTACCAATGGGTTTGTTGGTAATATTGTAGTAAAAACAATAGAGGGTATTTCAGATACATTATTACAACTTGGAAAATATGCTTCAAAAAAAAATTTATTGTGGATGTTTGGTATGATGGCTTTATCAGGTGGAATTAAACAATTAAAAGCTGTTACTGATTATGCTGAATATGGTGGAGCACCTATTCTTGGCTTCAAAAAAATAGTAATAAAAGCTCATGGAAAATCCAATGCATTAGCAATTAGTAATGCTATTAAAGTTGCCGCTAAAACATATAGAGATAATGTTTGCAAAAATATTGAAGAACAAATATCCAAAACAAAACTTAATATTAATTTTAATTAATGAAAGCATATGAATGAGACATCACTTTAAATATCAACTAATTTTTATTGTACTACTATCTTTCATATCGGCCTGTAAAAAAAATACTACGATGGTATCAGAAGTTTATTACCCTGAAAAAAATAAAAGAGTTGCAATTACTGAGACCGGAGAATTAAAGTCTAAAAATGCAGTGTTAATTTGTGCTCCTGCAAGTTGGAATCTAAAATATCAGATTACCTATTTACCAATAGAAGGTTCAAAAGTTCACAAAAGAGATACTCTTGTGTCTTTTGATACAAGAGAAGTTGAAAATCGTCTAAATGAATCATTGAAAAAACTTGAATCTCTTGAGCACCAATATACTGAAAGAAGGTTAACAAATGCACAAATTATTACAGATTTAAAAGTACAGTTAGAATCATTATCAATACAAAAAAAGATAAATAAAAACAGGGCAGAACAAGCAGAATATAACTCTGAGACAGATATAAAAGATGCTGATTTAGAATTGAAAAAAACAGACTTGAATATCAGCAAAACAACAGAAGCATTAAAAGCTCAGAAAATATTGAATAAAAATTCTGAGAATGAAATTCTTTTACAAATAGAACAAAGGAAAACATCAATTGAACGAAATAAAAAAATGATTGATGATATGTTTATTCTTGCACCAAAAGATGGAATAGTTGTGTATTATCAGCAGGGTCGTCGTGAAAATAAAACAAAAGTAAAAATCGGCGATACTGTTCTTCCACAGTCTCCAATTCTCCAAATTCCTGATTTAGACAATATGATTGCTGAAATAAATTTAAGCGAAGTAGATATTTCAAAAATAAAATTTGATCAAAATGCAAACATTCAAATTGCAGCATATTCTGATTCTATTTTTAGCGGACATGTATCATTTATTGCGAAAATAATTAGTTTTGATTTTTCTGTTTCTGAATCTAAAACCTATCCAATTGAAATAGAAATAAATAGTAATCAAAATTTTAGACTGAAACCGGGTTTAACAGCAAAAATAGAAATATTTATTGAATCTATCGACGATAATTTTCGTGTTCCCTGCTGGTGCTTGTTCAATAATGACAATAAATTTTATGTAAAAAACAAATCAAATTTCATTCCTGTAAAAATTAAATCTATTACAGATGGTTACGCTTTTATTACCGGCAATATTACTGACAAAACAGAGTTGTCACCCAATCAGAATATTCCAAATTTTTAACAAATTATAGCAAAGGATATTATGACTAAAAATAGTAAAACACGAAATTTTGTAATAATTACAATAATAATACTTATAGTTTTTGTAGTAATTTTTAAAACTAAACCACAAACAAATTATCCTATGTATAAGATTAAAAAAGGAAATTTTTTAATTGATATCAACACAAAAGGTACTGTTAAAGCAATAAAATCCAATATAGTTAATTCTCCTTCCAGAATCTGGGGAAATATTAGAATTATTAAACTTGTTGATGAAGGAACTTATGTTAAAAAAAATGATTTCCTTATTCAGTTCGATCCTGCAGAATTTCAGGAAAGGTTACAACGTCAGGAAAATGATCTTGAAAAAGCAAAAGCAAATATGGAAAGTAAAATAGCAAATATAGAAAAACAGGATGCAGATTATCAAAGTCAGTTAAAAATTGAAGAATATAGTTTTGAACAGACAAAACTTAGAGCGAAAAATGCTATTTATGAATCTGAAAATAAAAGAAAAGACGTTGAGTATTCTTTAAAAAAAGCAGATATATCCTATAATCGATTAATAGAAAAAATAGAAAAGACTAAAGAAATAAATAAAGCTTCTATGAGACAGGCAGAACTTCAGGTGGAACAGGCAGCATTAATGTTAAAACGGGCTCAGGAAGAATTAGACCAACTAACTATATTCTCACCTGCTGAAGGTTTGGTTGTATATAAAGAAATTTGGGGTTCAAGTGGAAAAGAAAAAGTAAAGGTTGGATCAACACCATGGAGGAATCAACCTCTTCTGGAAATCCCTGACCAAAGTAAAATGAAAGTTGTTCTTAATGTTAATGAGGTTGATATTTCAAATGTGCAAAAGAATCAAAATGTTAACATCAAACTGGATGCTATAACAGATACAAGTTTCACCGGAACAATTACTTCTATTGCTGCACTTGCACATAAAGATCGTGCAACAGAAAAAAAAGTATTTGAAATTGAAGTGAATATAAATGAATATGATGAACGATTAAAACCTGGTATGAGTGCAAATTGTCAGATAATTGTAGAAGAGATAGAAAATTCAATATTTATTCCACTTGATGCAATATATTCAAAGGATGGAAAGACCGGAGTTCTAAATTCATCTGGAAAATTTATCCCGATAACAACTGGAAAATCCAATTCAGATTTCATAATTATATCAAAAGGTTTAAAAGATGGAGATGATATTCGTTTGATGAAAATGAAATCAACTGAACAAAGGCATAAACCAAAATCCACAAATACTAAATCAAAACGTGGTTCCGAACGTAGAATAATAATTCATGGATAAACATACGGGGCGATAAATGAATAAAATCAACCACAAATGAACGCTTATGAACGCGAATAAAAAATAAATATAATTATTAGTGAAAATCAGGCGAATGACTGACTACTGACGGGTAATAGCAGGATTCGCGTGCATTAATGGTAAAAAAATGAAAAAAAACATTAAGACAGGATTAACATGATAAACAGAATAATAAAAATGTTACCCAGTAAATCTTGTTTATCCTGTCTAAAGATAACGGGGCGATAAATGAAAAAACTTACAAAATTTTCACGTGAACTAAATCTTATTACAGGTGAACAATTAAACATAAGTATTCAGGGCTTAAAAGAACACAAAACCCGATCATTACTCACTATGCTTGGTATAATTTTTGGTGTTGCTGCTGTTATTTCTATGTTGGCAATTGGTGAGGGTGCGAGAAGAAAAACTCTATCTCAAATTCAATCTCTTGGGCTGAATAATATTATAATTGATGATATTAGTAAACCAGAAGATGTAGATAAAAATACTGAATTATTAAACACAAAAGATCTAACATCAATTTTGTCAGTTGTTCCTACCATTGAAACAGGTGTACCTGTACTACAGGAAAAAATGGAAGCAAATTATAAAAATAGATTTGAAGAAATAGAACTGATTGGAACTACTTCTGAATATTTTAATATTGTTAACCTTTCACTTGCAAGAGGTGGATTTTTCTCAAATATCGATAATAAATTACATAATAGAGTTTGTGTAATTGGTACAGAAACAGCAAAATCTCTGTTTCTTATTGAGAATCCTATTGGCAAAAAGATTAAAATTAACAATATATGGTTTACTGTAATTGGAGTACTAAATTACCAACCCGTTAGTATTGCGGGTAACACCGAAGTAAACCTAAATGGATATATTTTCACTCCAATCAAAACAATTCAAACTCGTTTTACCCGCGATCCAAAAAAAAGTGAACTTGACCAAATAATTGTAAGAGTAAAAGAAAGTCCCTTTGTTGTTTCTTCTTCAGAATTTATTGATCAACTAATTTTCAGACATCATAATGAATATAAAAATTATAAACTACTTGTTCCCGAACAATTATTGAAACAGAGTGAAGAAACTCAAAAAGTATTTAATATTGTAATGGGAGCCATCGCCGGAATTTCATTATTAGTTGGTGGAATAGGTATTATGAATATTATGTTGGCATCTATTTTAGAACGAACCCGGGAAATTGGTCTTCGAAGAGCAATTGGAGCGACACAACATGACATTAGAAATCAATTTTTAATTGAGTCCAGTATATTAAGTTTATTAGGTGGATTAATTGGGATTATTATTGGATACATTTTAACTTTTGGGGTTACCTCTTTTTCAGACTGGGAAACAGCTGTCAGTTTATGGTCAATTGTACTATCTGTTGGTGTATCAAGTATTATTGGGATAATATTCGGATATTTTCCAGCATCAAAAGCGGCAGAGCTTGATCCTATTGAAGCCTTGAGATATGAATGATAACAATGAACAATTATCAATGAATTCTTATATTTCCGATATTAAATAAGATTTCAAATCCAACTCTTTACATTTTAGAATTAAATTTTCCAGATAAGATTTATTTATTTGATAATGCTGTGCATTGGAATCAACCGGGCAATGAGCATATAACACCAAAATCTCCTTTTCTTCACTTGCTCTATTTAATGCACCATTTAACATTTCTTCACTGATTTGATATTGAACATCTATACCAAGTCCATCTACAACATTTTGTTTTTTTCTTTTAATAAATATTTCATCAATCTCTTCGACATTTTTTGTTAATGCTCTCACTTGCTCAAGCGTAACACCTCTAAGAATATCAAAATATTGTAACAAAAACTGGTCTAACGTATCATTATGGACTCCACCCGGATATGCAAATGCATCTGGCTTAAGATTAATATCTTCCATAAATGAAATCGCCGGTAATATTTCTGCTTCATAATATTCATTTAAACTATGATTTTTTAGATAATCAACAGAATTAATATGATTCCAGCCATGGCATCCAATCTCAAAACCAAGCGAGTCAATTTTTTGAAGATTTTTAATTTCTTTATGAGATAAAGTATGAATATAAGATACAAAAAATGTCGCTTTGATGTTATTTTGTTTTAGAAACAAACATGTTTTATACCATTGAGTTGCATAAGA
>JAOZSG010000012.1 GCA_029939785.1 Fidelibacterota bacterium
TATTGAAGAATAAAAAAAGATAATTATTGTCGATATTTCATGCGGTTGCCCTGCCTCTTTGGGTACGCTCTAATTGATTTATGAACAAGGATTGATGATTTTTGATTTAAGATTTGTTCATCTATCGGTAATCTGTGATTGAATTATTATCAATGAATAAATCTTGTTTTTTATATTATTATAAGTAATATTTCTTATTGAAAACATTTCTGAAAATAAGGTAAACAAAATGATCAATAAAAAACAATTGTATGATATTTAAAATAAATTATACGATGCAATTATTGAATTTGGTCAATTAAAAATTGATCTTCATCATTTTTCGATTCCATTCAATATATAATTGTTACTTACAGGTAATTTTATGAAAATACTACACACATCTGATTGGCATCTTGGACGTTCACTTTATGGACGCAAGAGATATCAAGAATTCACAGCATTTTTTGATTGGCTCATAGATTTAATAAAAAAGGAATGTGTTGATGTATTGCTTGTATCCGGTGATATTTTTGATACAGCCACGCCAAGTAACCAGGCTCAAAAGCTTTATTATCAATTTCTATGTAAAGTCTCTGCTTCCTGTTGTCGTCACATCATAATTATTGCCGGAAACCATGATTCACCATCTTTTCTGAATGCACCAAAAGAAATTCTGAAGGCACTCAATGTCTATGTTGTAGGTTCGATTTGTGAAAATGTAGAAGATGAAGTCATTACTCTTTGCGACATTAATAATAAACCAGAAGCTATAATATGTGCCGTTCCATATTTAAGAGATCGGGATATCAGAACCGTCGAGTCTGGTGAAAGTATCTCAGATAAAAACACAAAATTAATAGAAGGTGTACAAAAACATTATTCAGAAGTTTGCAATATTGCAGAAGAAAAACAAAAAAAAATTGGTGAAATTCCTATTATTGGTATGGGACATCTCTTTACTGTTGGTGGAAAAACCATTGATGGTGATGGAGTTAGAGAGTTATATGTAGGTTCTCTGGCTCATGTTGGTACAAATATTTTTCCTGAGTGTATAGATTATGTAGCCTTGGGTCATTTACATGTTCCACAAAAAGTTGGAAATTCCCAACATATCCGATATTCCGGCTCACCAATTCCTATGGGATATGGTGAAGCAAAACAGGAAAAGCAAATAATTCTGGTAGAATTTAATAACAGAATTCCAAAGATAAATATATATCCAATCCCATGCTTTCAACCTTTGGTGAGAATTTGTGGTGATATTGATGAGATTATTAAAAAAATTAATGATCTTAAAACTCAGAAGAGTAATGCCTGGCTCGAAATTGAATATTCCGGTGATGAAATTGCTGCAAATTTAACTGAATTAATTAATGAATCTATTATTGATTCTAATATGGAAATTCGACGGATAAAAAACAGACGTATTATTGATAAAGTTCTTAACAAAAAATTTTCTGGAGAAACACTGGATGATTTGGATTTGAATGACGTTTTTCTTCGATGTCTTGACAGCAACAATGTTACTGAGTGTGAACGTCCGGATCTAATTCAATCTTACAATGAAATAATCGTATCTCTCCATGAACAAAATAGAGATGAAGAGAAAGAGATTCAAAATGAAAATACTTGAGCTTAGATTTAAAAATCTTAATTCACTCTATCGGGAATGGACTATTGATTTCACTTCTCCAGAATATATCTCAAACGGAATATTTGCAATTATAGGTCCGACAGGTGCAGGAAAATCAACTATCTTAGATGCAATATGTCTCGCACTTTACGGCAGAACACCTCGCTTAAAATCTATAACCTCAAGCAGTAATGAAATAATATCCAGACATACTGCTGAATGTTACGCCGAAGTAACTTTTGAAACACAATCAGGAAAATTTCGATGTAATTGGAGTCAACACCGAGCACGAAAAAAACCTAATGGAAATTTGATAGATTCAAAACATGAAATTTCAGATGCAATTACAGGAAAGATTCTAGAATCCAAGAAACGAGAAGTTGCTATTTTAGTTGAAAAAAAAACAGGGATGGATTTTGATAGATTTACTCGTTCTATTTTATTGGCTCAGGGAGGTTTTGCAGCATTACTTCAAGCTGCTCCTGATGTAAGAGCACCAATTCTGGAACAAATTACAGGTACTGAAATTTACAGTGATATTTCAAAACATATTCATGAACGTCATCGCGATGAAAAAGAAAAACTTGAATTGTTACTATTAAAAAACACAGAAATCAATATTCTGAGTACTGAAGATGAAATTGCATTAAAAAAAGAACTTGATGATAAACAACAAAAAGAAAAAGAACTTGCGATAAAAATTGATAATATAAATGAATCAATTCTCTGGTTAAATAGAATCGATAGTTTAAAAAGTGAACTTTCTGAAATCGCAAAAGAAGCTCAAAATTTATCAGATCAGATTGAATCATTTAAACCAAGTAAAGAAAAACTACAGAAAGGTTTAAAAGCTGCTGAACTTGAAGTTGAGTACACCCTATTAACATCAAAGAGAACATTACAAAAAGAAAAAATAGATGAACTGATAACATCAGAAAAACAATGTCCTGATATCCAGAAAAATTTGCAATCAAAAGAAAATGATCTTGAAAATGCAAGAAATATCACTTTAAAATCTAAACTTGAACAAAAAAATGAATTAGAGATAATTAAAAAAGTTCGAGAATATGATTTATTGATTACAGAAAAACAATCTGCTATGAAAATAGTTGAATTGGATCTCCAAAAAATTGAAACACAACTTGCAGAAAAATCACAACAATTACAAAAAACTTTAAAAAGTCAAAAATCTGTTAAAACAAAATTGAGTTCAATCGAAGAATATTTATCTACAAATATCATAGATAAAAAACTCATAACTGAATTTGCAGGCATCAATGAACAAATAAAAAACTTAAATGTAATCAAAGATGATATTTCTTCAAAAACCAATGAATTGTCAAAATTAATAAAACAAGTAGAAAAGAATACAACCCAATATGAAAAACAAAAGACATTATACATTACTCACAAAAAAAAGCACGATAATATTCAAGAGATCGTAATACAAAATAAAGACGAAATGCAAACATTATTAGGTGATCGGCTGCTCCGTGAGTACAGGAACGATTTGGAAAATCTACAAAATGAATTGATCTATCTGACAAAAATTGCATCTCTGGAAGATGAACGGAAAAAATTAGAAGATGGAAAATCTTGTCCATTATGTGGTTCTATACATCATCCTTTTGCAAAAGGTAATACACCCAAAATTGATAAAACCCAAAAACAAATAAACGAATTATCTTCATTTATTAAAAAAGCAGATGAGTTGGAAAATAATATCAAAAACATGGAATCTGAAGAGAAAGACGCTAATACAAAATTAATTGAAAAAGAAAAAAAACTCGATCAGATATTACATAATAAAAATGAATCACAGACAAATCTTCAACATTTGAAAAATGAATATAATAAGATATCAGAAAGATATAATGATTTACATCAATCTCTTTTATTAAAACTAAAACAATTTGCAATAATTATAACGCCTGAAAAAAAACTTGAATCTATTTTAGAAGAACTTGAAATGAAACTAAAAAAATGGCAGGACTATCAGGAGAAAAAAACTAACAAAGAAAAAATAAACAGTGAACTTTCTACTGAAATAACGACCATTGAAATTTTTATTCAAAATATCATTAAATCACAAAGCGAAAAAAATGACATTAGGAATAAACATAAAATTGAATTGAATACACTTATTTCTGATCGCGGAAAACTTTATGGTTGTAAAAATCCTGATACAGAAGAAAAACGACTGGAAAAATTGGTTGCAAAATCAGTAAAATCAGAAAAATTAATAGAATCAAAAAGAGATGAAATTAAAAATAAATTTGATAATTTAAAAACTAACATAAAAGCTATAAAAAAATACTTAAACGTAAACAAACCTGAACTCGATAATTTTGAATCGACCTTTAAAATTAACTGTAAAAATGCTGGATTTGAAGATGAACAAACATTCATTTCCTGTCAATTGTCATCAGAAGAAAAAATAATATTACAACAACAAGCCAATATTCTGGACAAAAAACAGACAGCCATTTCAACTCGCAAGACAGACAGAGAAACAAACTTAAACCAGGAAATAAATAAAGAAATTACTGATCTTCCTCTGGATAATCTGAAACAAAGTCATATTGACACAGAACTTATTCTTAAAACTCTTAGAGATGAAATAGGCGGAAAAAAACATCAACTTTTAGATAACACCAGATCAAAAACCAGATATAAAAAACAACATGTACAAATAGAACTGCAAAAAAAAGAATATGAACGATGGAATGCTTTACATTTTTTAATAGGTTCATCAGATGGGAAAAAATTCAGAAACTTTGCTCAAGGTCTCACTTTTGAATTAATGGTCTCACACGCAAACAAACAGCTTAAAAAAATGACAGACCGCTATTTATTAATTCGTGATAATGACAAACCATTAGAATTAGATATTATTGATAATTATCAAGCCGGAGAAATCCGATCTACTAAGAATCTTTCCGGAGGAGAAAGTTTCATAGTAAGTCTTGCACTCGCACTTGGTTTATCAAAAATGGCAAGCCGAAAAATTCGCGTAGATTCTTTATTTCTTGATGAAGGATTTGGCACTCTCGATGAAGATGCATTGGAAACTGCTCTGGAAACTCTTTCCGGATTACAGCAAGATGGAAAATTAATCGGTATAATCTCTCACGTTTCAGCATTGAAAGAACGAATCAGTACACAAATAAATGTTATACCAATATCAGGTGGAAAAAGTAAAATAACAGGTCCTGGTGTGAATCCTAAGTAATACAGTCATTCCTGGCTGTATAATTATTCAAACTATTATTCAATCTCGCCTACAATATTTTCTATATTTCTTATCATTTTGCTCCAAAAAAACTATGGATTAAAAGTATAATTTTATAAATTTTTAAGTTATCAGAGAGCACTGATAAAACGAGGTTTCAAATGAAATTACAAAACTTTTTTTTGCTGTCTATTGCATTATTAATCAGTATTAATTTTAATTGTGCAAAACATGTTATTAATGAAGAAGTTACCGTAAAGATAATTCCGCCAAAACAGTTATCAAAACCTAAAAGAGTAATAAAAAAAGTACTACCGGGAATTGATGTTTTATTAAATGAAAAAATTGACCTAATAAAGGGTAAACGTGTCGGATTAATAACAAATCCTACTGGTATTTGTGTTGACATGAAAACCAATGTGGATAAACTATTTGAACATCCTGATGTTGAACTTGTTGCATTATTCGGTCCGGAACATGGAGTTCGTGGAAATGTGACTGCCGGAGAAAAAGTAGAAGATGCAATAGATCAAAAGACCGGTGTGAAAATGCTGAGTCTTTATGGTAAAAACCGCAGACCCTCTCCCGAAATGTTAGAAAATATTGATGTGCTGATTTATGATATTCAGGATATTGGTTCCAGGGCATATACTTACATTTACACAATGGCTTTTGCAATGCAGGCAGCAGCAGAAAACAACATTCCTTTCATTGTTTTAGACCGACCTAATCCTTTGGGCGGCAACTTAATTGATGGTGGTATTCTTGATACAAAATTCCGTTCATTTGTTGGTTATTATCCAATCCCTTTTGTTTATGGATTAACCTGTGGTGAACTCGCTCAACTATTTAACCAAGAATATAATATAAATGCAGATCTTACAATTATTACAATGGATGGTTGGAAACGTGACATGACTTTTGAAGATACCGGGCTGGAATGGGTAATATCCTCACCACATATTCCAAACTCTGACGCTTCATTTTTTTGTGCTGCAACAGGAATTTTGGGTGAACTTCACTCAGTAAATATTGGAATTGGCTATACACTTCCCTTTGAAGTAATTGGACAGGAATGGATCGATTGTGATGAATTCGCAGAATATCTGAATAGCAAAAAACTTGAAGGAGTATATTTTCGGCCATTATATTATACACCATATTATCATGAACAAGTGAAAAAACATCTTCAGGGTGTACAAATTCATATTACCGATAAATCAAAATTCAAACCCATAGAAATATATATTCATACAATCTGTGCAATACATAAACTCTATCCTGAGCAGGATATTTTCAACAAAAAAAGAATAAAAATGTTCGATAGAGTTAATGGTACAGATGATATAAGAAAAGATGTTCTGGCAGGCAAATCTCCGGAGCAGATAATTTCTGAATATCAGGATGATATTATAAAATTTAAAAAGTTAAGTAAACAATATTATTTATATGACTGATTTAGTTTATTAACCACAAATCAAGTTAGTAGACGTGAATTTTAATGTGCTTGTGTATTCATTGTAATCATTTGCCAGGCTGTTTTCCAAATAATCTTTAAATCAAATAAGGAGTTCCAACGTTCTATATAATATATATCATGTTGAATTCTTTTAGACATTAGTTTCATATTTTCTGTACCACCTCTGTATCCATTAATTTGAGCCCAACCGGTTAAACCTGGCTTAATAAATTGACGAATTCTATATTTCTTTATTTTTTTCTGAACTTCTCTATCTTCCTGAATCATTAGTGGACGTGGACCAACTATAGACATACACCCAAGTAATACATTTAAAAACTGAGGTAATTCATCAAGATTTGTTTTCCTTAAAAATTCACCTACTTTTGTGATTCGACTATCACCTACTTTTGTGATCTGACCAATGCCTTCTCGAGCATTATTTATGTCTTTATTTTGTGCCATTGTACGAAATTTATAAATCTTAAAAGTTTTATTGTCAACTCCAATACGTTTTTGAGTAAACAAAACCGGACCTTTTGATGTTAGTTTTATTGCAATTCCAATTAATATATGTACCCACCAATATATGGTTATAATAAATATAATTGATACAAAGAGATCAAAAAATCTTTTTATAATTCTATTATGAAAATATGAAAGAGGTTCATAACGAACATTCATTACAGGAGTACCATTCAAATAATCAATTTTGACACGATTTCCATAATTATTAAAAAACTTAGGTACAATTTTTATTCTCAGTCCATTATTTTCTGATAAATCAATTATAGCCTCAATATTTTCTCCAAGATGAGATGGGTTTGTAATAAGAATTTCATCATATTTTTTTTTCGATAAATATTCACCTAATAATAAGATATAATCCTTACTCTCAACATCGACATCAATTACATCTTCAATACGATAACCCCATTCAGGTTTTAATATATTCCAATTTTCATTGTTATAACCTGTTGGAAGTTTGCCAATTACTAATACACTCTTAAAGTTTCTACCCTTACTACGTATCCACCTTAGTAATTGATACCTCAAAAAATATGTGATTACTAATAAAAAGAATGTTATCATTAGAAATGAACTAAGAAACATTCTGGAAAAAAATGTTACCTTAAAACCGACTAAATATATAAATTCTAATAACATGAATAAGATATAAGTTTTAATTAACGTTCTAAAATGATAAATGAATTTCCATCCTTGATGTTCATCAACTGAGTTAAATATGAATGAGCAGAATAACCAAATAAATAAAGTAATTTTCAGGAATGTAGAATAATAATTATCATAATGTAAAAAGGATGTTTTAAATGTACATTTATATGCAATAGAAAATCCAATTATCAATATAAAGATATTAATAAATTCGTAGATAATTTTTCTAAATCTTTTGTTATATTGTGTCGCCATATATCTCCCTGGAAAAATTAAAATTTCATGAGAAAATACTTTTTAAACAAAAATATTCTTCTACCTGTTTATTTTGAAATATGTTTCAAATATTATTTTCACTAACCGTAATGAAAATATAATACAGGCTAATATAAAAACCAAGATTTTTTTATTTTGATAAAATTATGAAAGGTAAAGAGTAATACTATAACTGAACCATTAATTCTTTAAGCCAGTTTTTTTCAGTCTGCCAGATTTTTAAAGGACGGGTAACAAGAGATCGTTCAATAGGATCATTTGTTTTTAATTTTGTGATTTCTTTGACCTTTGCCTGGATTAATCTATTTAGTTCAGCTTCATAAATTGATAGTACTTCTTTTAATTCGCTTGTAGTTAAAATTTCAGAAAAACTGAGACTGGTTTCAAATTGTGAAACTTGTTTATGTGGTAATGAAAGGGCTCTTTTTATATCTTCTCTTAATAACTCTGTACCTTGATAACTTATAGAATATATTTTTTTACTAGGTAATTTTTTTTGAGGAGCATATTGGCATTCCACCCATTCTCGCTTCTCCATTTTATTTAATGTTGAATAAATCGTAGAAAACCCAATATTCATTCTATCACGTAATTTTCGCTCTTCTATAATTTTTTCGATATGATATGCATGTGTAGGTTCTTCAGAGATTATTCCTAAGATTGTCAATTCTAATAAAGTCATAATATTATCCTTTTTTTTCTTTAATCACCAATGCACACTAATGAACACTAATATTTAATAATTCAATTTTTATTCGCGTCTATTAGTGTTCATTTGTAGTTAAAACTTCTTTCATTTTTTTATATAACTTTTGATACTATCTATTCCCACAAATACACGAAATTAATCTAATATTTTTTTTCTTTCGTGTTTTTTAGTGTGTTTAGTGGGCAATTTCATTTCTATTCTCAAAAAAATTATCATCAATTCCCTTATTAATTTTATAATCGGAAAAAATGATTTTAACCTGTCCTTCTAAATCTATTTGATTTTGTAAAGTACCAAACTGTGAGCCACCAAAAGGATCAGATATACTTGGTCCTGATGCATTGGGAATTCCTTTTGGAAAGATCATAGTAAATAGTGTAGTATCGGGAAGCCAGAATCCATCTAAATTTTGATAGGAAAAATCTATTGTTGACAATAATTTATCCTGTTGTAAAATATTAATTTTATCAATTCTCCAAAGATATGCGTCAACCCAGAATAATATTTTATTTTTCAATTTATCATTATCATTTATATATTGAAGAATTATATATTTTTTTTTATCAATAGTTACTCTTTTGTTAATTTTAAAATTTTGTGGAGTCCGGAGTATTTTATTGCTATTTGAAAAAGGTAGCAAACAATATTTGGGTACTAGTGCAAATCCTTTAGTTTTTGCTTCGAACAGATCTGGATTTTTATAATAAAACTCAACTGTTTTGACTGGCATACGAAAATTTGGAATATCTGCAATCACCTTGGCTTTTACACTAAAATCTTTAAGATTAGAATAAATTAATTGGGTTTTCATTAAAACCTGACCAGGACTTAATGTATCGCTAGCACTCGATATACTATACATACAAAAAAGTAAAATTATTAGTATTCTTATTTTCATGAGAGGATATCCTTTCTTACAAAACTCACAATTGAAAGGATATAAAATAATCCAATAAATTTCCCAAGAGCAATTAAATAATTAAATATATCTGACCAGGGAATTGGATCTGCGAAGGGACTAAAAAACACATCAAAATAGGTTGTAAAAAGATAAGGTTTTATGCTTTCTAAAGCATCTATTTTCAAAATTGATAAAATAATCGAAACGATAATAATTGCATAAGTACCAATGATCGGAGCAACAGAATTATCATTCAAAGTAGAAAGAAAAAGAGCAAGAGATGCAACAACCATCTGTACAAATATAGCAAGCAAATAACCAATAAAAAATCTTAACAAAGCTTCATTTTGTGATAATATTAATATTCCTTTGTCAAAAACAAACAAGTCACCACTTCCAAGAATTATACTTCCTGCACCTAAACACATAAATCCAAGAAACGCAACAATGATTGCAGTATATATATATGTTGCAATAAATTTTGCAGTAATAACCTGAAATCTTGAAACCGGCCGTGTTAAAAATATCCGGAATGTTCCTTTTGCTGCTTCACCTGCGAAAGAATCTCCGGCAACAAGAATTATGAAAAATGGAAAATGAACCCATAAAACTGTCATTAAATAATAAGATATTAAATATCCATTGACCAGTGACCCCTGAAATAAAAAAGCAGATTCGAATGGAAGGAAATGATGCTGTTGAAAATCAAAACCAAATTTATCAATTAGGAACATAATTAATGGGATTAATATTCCTATTGTTATAAAACCAATATATGATCTTGGTCTTTTAAAAATTTTGATTAGTTCAATATATATTAATTTTAGTAGTAACATGTTTTATTTAATATGCCTTTTTTCAATTAGTGATAAGTAATAATCTTCTAGTGATGTTCTTGGAATAACTGAAGAAATTTTAAAATTCTTTTCGACTAATTTTTTAATTACTTCCGGTCTTCGGGTTGAAGAAACGTGAATTTTTAATTTTTCTCCAGATACAGTCATTTTTTTTAAAAATGATTCAGACAGTAGAAATTTCATAGCATCTTCCGGTTTATCAATAATAATTTCTGTAATAAAAAAATCTGTTTCATGTAATAATGATGAAACATCTCCCTGCACGATAAGTTTTCCATAATCCAGGATAGCCATATGTGAACATATTTGTTCAATTTCATGTAATCTATGAGATGACAGGAGAATAGTTGTATTTTCTTCTTCTGATAATCGTTTGATTAATTCACGAGTATCTTTAATACCTTCCGGTGAAAGTCCTGATGTTGGTTCATCCAGAATAAGTAGTTCGGGTTTTCCTAAAATTGCCTGTGCTATTCCCAGACGTTGTCTCATCCCGTGAGAAAAACTTTTTACTTTATCTTTTTTTCGATCTTTAAGTTGGACAATATCCAAAACTTCATCAATTCTTGTTTTTGAAATATTACCTGTGATATCAGCGAGAAATTTCAGATTTTGCCAGGCAGAAAGATATAGATAAAAATCAGGTTCTTCTACTAATGCTCCGATTCTTGAATATATTGAATTACCTTTATATTGAGGATTGTTACCAAAGAGTTCATACTTACCCTTTGTAGGAGATACAAGAGATAACAGGATCTTAATAGTAGTACTTTTTCCAGCACCGTTTGGACCTAAAAAACCAAATATCTGACCTTTCAGAACTTCAAGATTTAAATCAGATACAGCCCACCTATGATGATATTTTTTACTTAAATTATGAGTTTTAATTATTGTAGTCATAATACAATTTATGAATAGAGTATTCTATATGCAAGACATGTGTGTAAATTTTTTGTTTATATTATATTAGCAAAATATTCAATTAAATTAATAAAATCTGTTCAGATCAGTTCAATCCGTTTGATCAGTGTACTATTTTTTTCGCATTATTAACAGTAGAGCCGCACTTAAAAGTGTTTTTATACATTAGATAATCCATTTTTTTACAAATAGGAACGCACCTCTTGTGCTTGAATAATTATATGTTTTGAAGATTAAACAAATAATATACCTTTGATAAATCTGTAAAAAATAAAAATTTTAACACCAGTCGAAAGCCTGGTTTAGCAACAAAGGATACAGAGGACGCAAAGTTCCGCAGAGATAATTTATTGTATTTTATAATTATAGTCTCTGTGATCTTTGTGGTCTCTACGTTGAGAAATACTTTTTACGAGTCCATCATTTATTATTATTCTGTCTTCTAATTATTTTTCCTGGTTTTCTTCTGAATTAGTTACTTGGAGATGTTAGGTGAATTCGCTTTTTACGATTCCATCAATCAAAAAAAATTGATAATGATAATAGTATATTTGTATTTTAATTGTAATAAACTCATAAAAGGGAAGAATATGATTCAAAAAATTTTACTAATCCTATCATTATGTGTACCAATTTTACTGTTTTCTCAAACAATTGATATTGATGCTATGGCAGAACCATTCCCAACCCCATTTATTTCTGAATGGAGACAAAATTCGGGTATTTTTAATCTGATAATTACTAATAATACAGAAAAAGATATTTCAATTGATATTAAAGGCGAAATTCAAAAAGACGGAAAAACGTTGGGAAATGGAACAAAGACAAATATTGAGTTGAAGGCTTATGAAGTAAAAAATTTAGATAATATTGATTTTCTGGATGTAAGTTCATGGGATTATGATGATAGAATTGTAAATAATATTCTAAAAACCGGAAGAATACCAGAAGGAAAATATGAGATTTGTTTCAGTTATTTTGAAAACTATGTATTGGTTGAAAAAAACTGTATAGATTTCGAAATAGTCATTCCCGAAATACCTGATTTAATATCACCAATAGATGAAGAAAATATAAGTGATTTATTTCCCAGATTTGAATGGACACCCTCTTTTGCACCTACTGAAATGGACATAAATTATAGTATAAAAATGTGTTTGAAAGAAGATAATGAAAACCCCTATTATTCTATTACCAAAGTACCAATATTAGAAAAAAATACAAACAAAAATTCATTGATTTATCCAATGTCAAGTCCACCATTGGAAAATGGAAAAACATATGTATGGCAAATCCAACTTTTGGATGAAAATTCCAATCCAATTGGTGAAAATGAAGGTAAGAGTGAGATTGGTGTTTTTAGTTTTGGCTCTATATCTGTTACAGGAGAAATATTATCTGTCAATGATGGACCTGAAGATGATATTGACTGGAGTAATGATTCATTGATTTATGGGAACTGGACGGGAGAAAGTGAGGAATTTTATTGTGCTGTTGGGTCTGAAGCTGGAAACACAGATTTGTTGCCCTGGACTTTTGCCGGTGCAATGACCTCTTTTAATTTTACACGAACTTTGGCAGAAGGTTCAAAATATTATATTTCTGTTAAAGCAGGTATTGATGGAAATGTTATGACTTCTGACGGTTGTGAAATTGACATGACTGCACCTGTCAGTGCTGTTGATTCTCTGGCAGATTCATTACAAACTCCTTTTGATGTAAAATGGTCAGGAAGTGATAATGGATCAGGCATTGTTCAATATATTATTCAGAGTAAAGTTGGAGATTCAAGTTTTGTTGATTGGGCAACTATTGATGATTCCACAAAGAATAAATCCTTTGTCGGAAAAACCGGAAACAAATATTATTTCCGTTCAAAAGCTATTGATCTTGCCGGGAATGTTGAAGAATTTCCTGATAGTGCTGATGCAGAAACATATGTAGAAGAACTTGATGATTCAACTTATATACTTGTTCCAAATGTTGCATATTTAAAAATTACCGATAGTACAGAAGTAAAAAAAGATAAGGGCAAAATTATAATAAAAGGTCAGGTAAAACTTATTATAGAACCTACTCCTTTTGATAATTTTACAAAAATGATTACACTTTCTGATTCTTCCAAAAGCGATTCTTCAGGTATAACTTTTGAAAAGAATGTTGTTACAAATGCACTTGAACCAATTGAAGGAAAGTTTTCCTTTTCCGATTCCAGCGGAATAAAAAAAGTCTATAAAGATGTATTTAAAATTGTTGCAATCTCCTTTGATAGTAAAAGACCAACAAATTCAAAAATGATGGTGGATTCTGCCTTTATTGTATTACCATTTAAAATTCCCAGTCAGGGAGAAACAAATGTAACATCCTTAGATTCGATACCTATAACAGCAGCCGGATTAGCTTTCAATAAAAATTTTGACAAAAAATTTGATAAATTTGGAATGATATTTACAATTAAAAAGCTGGCTTTGGCAGTTGAAGCATTCCCGCCATATATTGAAGCAAAAGTCAATGTAAAATTGAAAAAAAGCAGTACAGATAAAACGGAAAATTTTGCTACAAATGCTACTATTGGTTTTCGTGGAACTGATGATATTTTTGCCCATATTGTTCCTGATAGTATCCCGATGCGTTTGATTCCGGGAAAAGATTATGTTATGATGGATTCCATTTGGTTTGAAAAACCCGATGATGAATGGAAACTCGGAGTAGCATTGCAGTTTAAATATCCTGAACCATTAGACAGTATTACAGAACAATCCAAAGTAAATATAGTAATTGGTGATGATGGATTTGATATTGATTTGGCATTAATTAATGAAGAACGAAAATCTACCTATGATGCCAATGATAAAACTGCATTTAGGATCAGCAATTATTTTGCGATGGATTTGACAAATGTTGATTTGAAATTAGTTTCAGTGCAAAAAAATGGAGGAATGGAACTTGATCAGGAGCATAGTTATGTAGAATTCATGGCAGATGTATATCTGGGAAAAGGTACGCCGAAAAGAATCGCAATTGGTGATCCTGACGAAGATAAAGCAGGATTTAAAATTACATTTGATGGAGACACGAAAAAGCCAGGATTTAAAGTAAAAGATAATCCTTTTGATATTGGGCCAATTCGTTTATCAGGATTTACCAATGGTGCGGGGCTTGGGATTGATTTTGAGCCTTTTGAAATTTCACTTTCCGGTGGACTTGGAATAAATAAACCGGGCACTTTTGAGGGAACTGTTAATTTTGAGAATTTAGTAATAAATAAAAATGGGTTGGATTTTTCTGATTTTGAAGTACTTGGTGGTGATATTACTGTTATGGATGTCATTACTGCATCAATTGATTCTATCGGTTATTCAGGAGAGCCAACAACACTGTCATTTAAAGAACCGAATGGTGATTCAACTACTGTAAATAAAACTGTTGAAGTTGATAGTTATTTCCGACTGGCAGGAGCATCACTGGCACTGAATTTAGATGGTGATGGTGGCGGTGGTGGTTGTGAAGAATTTCTACTATATGAAGTAGATAACAATACAAATATTGTCATTCGAGAAGCCTGGTTTGAGGTAAAGAATACATGTCGACTGACAGCAGATTTAAAATATGTGGAAGAACCCGAGCCATTATTGAGTTTTGGTGGAAGTGCCGAGGTGAAATCCTCCGGTATCCAGGGTGTTGCGATCGGAAAAATCGGTAAACGTGGAGGAAAACCGACTTTTGGAATATTCATGGCAGTATCAGGATTAAATGCAAATTTGGGACCTGTTACGCTTGATGAAATTGGTGGTGGAATATTTTATCGACCATTACAAAGTGATATAGATCAGGTAAAAACAATGGCTGGTTTAAAAAAAGGCAGTTTGATGCAAAATGATATTTCTGAATTAATTCAAGGTGAAGTTCCAACATCAGACAATCTGGATTTTGCAATATTATTATATGCCGGAATGTATGCTCAAAGCCGAGATGTTTTCGATGGAAATGGTTTGATTACTTTGACGGATAATTATTTTGAATTACTTGCTAAGGCAAAGATGATGAAAAATGAAGCAGAAGGTAATTTGCAATTATTAGTCAGTTGGGATCCGGGATACGCAGAAGGTTTCATTGGTTTTAAAATGAATCGAAAAAAAGTTATAAAAATCGATCAGAATATTGAATTTTTTACTTATAGTGATGAAGTACCCGGATTAAATGAAGATATCTGGGCGATGATGGGAAACGGCAATGTAGAAGTATTTCCTTCAACATTATCAGGTAAATTGGCAACGGATTTTTTTCTGGGACCTCCCGGGTTTTATTTTGATGTTGATATAGAAAAAGAACATGATTTCTGGATAATTGATGGAAGTTATAGTTTTGGGACAATGTTTTGGTGGCAAAAAAATGTTTCTTGGGGAGCCTATGCAGATGTTAGCGGTTCTTTGAGTCTCGATCATGTAGCAGGAGTAGGATGTAGTCTTGAAGGTGCTTTGATCGGAGTTAGTGATGATATTTTATTATATTCAGTTGGAAGTTTTCGTGCAACTGTAATGGGTGAAGATATTTACAATGGAAGCATCTGGGTTTCTTTAGGAACTGATGGAACTCACGGCGGCAAGGGACGTAATTCCACTTATGACGGATATATTGAAGGTGCAAAAAATATGGCTGATAATATGAAAGATGAAATAAATAATCTTTCCGGTGATATTGAATCTGCCAAAACAAGTGCAACACAACTTACTAATGATCAGAGATTGGCAGCCGGAGAATCACTTTATAATATTGTAGCAAATGGAAATATTGTTGATATTCAGGATATCAAGACACGATTTCAAAATGATATAAATAATTTTAATAATCCGAATATTAGTCTTAGAAGGGCATTTAACAATTATCTTTTCTTTAATGAGGTTCAAACACTTATAAATATAAAAGAAGAGATTGAAAATGATTCTCTTAAAATTGATAACGATTTGACTGTATTACATAGTAATTCTGATGTCTTGATAAACAGACTCAATAATTATTCGTCAAGAGTAACATCAACATTGCCTCAATTAGCACAAACTATTACGCTTTCCAATCCGGTTGATCAAGGTGAGGTTGTGACAGTTAATATTGATGGTAATAGTGTGAATATTCCGGTTAATGGAACTATTGATACGGATATTGTCAATCAAAATACTGAAAATACAAATTCATTTCGTGAAAATATAATAGCCTATAAAGATTCAATGTTGGCTCAGGCAAATATAATTGTAGATGATCTGATTTATGCTGATTCAATATTGTATATAGGAAATGTTTCTGTTAATTCTTTGAGTATTGATTATTACAAACATTCCCATAATTTATCAAATAATAGTGTTAATTATATTAAATATTATGATAAAATGATGCAGATTTATTCAAAAAGTGGTCAATTCCAAATTGAATTAATGGAACCTATTGAGCAAAATCTAAATACTCAGGCCAACAATATTGATGAAAATCAGTTAGGACAATTAATAGATATTCGTTTTGGAATAATAAATTATCTTCTGCGAAAAGCCGGACGATCTGAGCTTATGGTACAAGATGTCAGCTCTATGTCATTACTGGAGAAAAAAGATTATTGTATTTCATTGGGGCAGGAGGTATGGTACAATATACCATATAACGGAATGAATGCGATTCGTGATAACACGGTAAATGAAATAAATAGTTTCACTTCAAATTATGATATTAGCAGAAACCAATTTTTTCAGAATTGGGGAATCATTGCCAACAGAGTAGAATCTATTCATAACGTTAAATCAAAAACGTATCAATATTTGTATGATTTTTATGATGATCTGTCCTGGGAGTTTGAAAATGGTGGACCCAATAAAAGTTTTGGTATTCAAGGTGCTGTGTTTAATGGTTCTGAAATGGATTTTGGAGGATTTCAATTTGCCAATTTTAATGGTGGACCAACAACAGCAAATGGTAATCAGAATAATTTTGCTAATTTTAATGGTGGCAGTTTAGCATTGATTAATGGAACAGTTTCAACCATTGCGACTACTAATATGCTTAATATTATAAATGGAATTCCAATTGGTACTGCTGCAAAAAAATTAAGGGATTTTGAGTCATACAGTGCAAAAAGGAATTATATTGGAAGTATTTCTACTACTCCGATCGTAAAGAATTTTTCAGTTAATTTTGATAGTGATGAAGATACAAGAAGTTATTATGGTATTTTATCATTGGACTATCTGGCTGAACATTCCAGCAAAGAAGGTTGTTTCTACAATATTGATATTCCCAATGTAACACCAGGACAAATAAGTTTAGGGATTGGTCAAACGCCATCCTTTCATCTTTTCAGGAATATTGATTCTCCCGGAACATATTCTATCAATTTAACTTCTTTTGCAAATACCGGATATAATATTTCCAGCAGTATAAGTATTCCTGTTGATTATTATTATACTCCGTTTGAAGGGCATGGGGGAGAGTTTCATTCTGAAGGAAATTTTGATGATACAAGCAAACCATTAGCACCGATATTTTTATCTGCAAACTATCTGTCAAATGATGATGAACTTCTATTTCAATATCATTCCGAAGATGCTGAATCTGGAATATCCGAATACCAATATGCAGTTGCTGATAGTGTTTGGTATGAATATATTTCTTTTGGAGCTGCTCCACAAAGAAAATATAATATAGTTCGAGATTGGAAATCATCCGGTGGTAGAGAAGAAAACCATGTGAAAGGTTTAAATTTAACGCAAGGTGATACTTATTATATATTAGCCAAAGCAAAAAATGGAAAAGATTTATGGAGTTCTATGAGTCTTTCAGAGAAAATTACTGTTGATAAAACAGCACCTTCAGATTTTACTATTGTTGATTTTCAAATAAATACAAGTTTAAAAATGCAGAAAACAAAACGTTATGAATTGATTGCCGATTGGACAAACTCTTATGATCCTGATTCAGATGTTTTATATATTCTTGGATTAGGAACTTCAAAAAACAGTGATAATTTGATTAAGTTTGGACCAGTATATAATAATCAAAGTTATTTAAAGCAACAATTTACTATAAAAAAATCACTCTCAAACAAACCATTTCATTTAACAATTAAAGCAATTAATTCATCAGGATTATTAGTAAAAAAAACACAATCAATTAATTTAAATAAGAAAAAAGGCAGATAATTATGAAGATAAAGAGAAACAACATAATAATAAATATTTGTATTATCTGTGTTTTAGCAACAAATCTTTTTGCACAGAAAATTGCCAAGCCAATGTTATCCAGTACAAAAAAAGGTGTGCATATTTTCATACGTGGAAAACATATAAATTTTTCAGGCTTTCAGGTATATCGGAAAGATAGAGGATATGGAAAAAAATATAAATTATTGACAAAAAATCCAATCAAAGAAATCAATGATGTATATAAAGCACAAGAAGAGTTAGGTGCATATTATGATTATTTACGGGATTTTCTGAAAACGAATGATCCAAACGAAATATTACACCGCATGAAATCACCTGACGTATCTACAATTTTGAGATATTGTGGTGTACCATTTGCCAAAGTACTCGGGCGTTATTATTATGATGACACTGCAATATGGCAAAAATCCTATGTTTATAAAATTGTTTTATTGAATATTCAGGGGAAGGAATTACATAAAATCGAAGTAAAATATAAAGTTGAGGATAATCTTCCTGTTGCAACTTCAGAATTAACTTTAGATCAACAAAAAGATAAAGTCAAATTATCATGGAATGCTCCAAAATATAAAGAAAATGTAAAAGATGATTTTATAGGTTTTAATGTTTATAGAAAAACTAATTCGCAAAATAAACGTATTAATTTTTTACCTGTACTTCGTCGTGATAATATCCAATGGACAGATGATACCGCAAAAGAAGAAAATAATTATGAATATTCCATCAAACCTGTAGATATTTTAGGAAGAGAAGGCAAAACATCTGCAACATTTTCTATTTATGTAAAAGATTTGATTGCACCTCTTGTTCCGGAAGGATTGACCGCTAAAAAAGATTATCAAAGTATTAATTTGAAATGGAATCAGGGTGAAGCAAAGGATATAACCACTTATAAAATATTTAGAGGTGAGTCTTTAAATTCAAAATATGTTGAAATTGGTTCAATAAAAAGTAGTTTGACTGAATTTATTGATAGCAGTTTAATTGGAGGAAAACCATACTTTTATAAAATTCAGGCAATTGATAATGCGGAGAATGCCTCTCCGATATCACCGGCAATATGGTCTGTAGCAAAAGATACCAGTGCTCCACTTCCACCACAAAACATTGAGTTTCAGATTGATAATGACAAATCTGTAATTCTAAAGTGGGAAAAACCTCAATCTCTTGATATCCAGGGATATTTTGTGTCAAGAGGATATAAATCGAATAAGTCTGTAAATCTGACACCAACATCTATTACATCTACAACATTTCGAGATAAGCAAAAATTTAATCCGGGACATACTTATTATTACCACGTTTCTGCAATAGATCTGAGTTTTAATCAAAGTAAAATGTCAACGATTAAGGTAACGATTCCTGATGACAAACCTCCCAGAGCACCGGAATATTGTGATAGAATAATGACTGAAAACGGGTTTGTTGAAGTTGGTTGGCAACCGAGTATGTCGCTTGATGTAAAACATTATCAAATATTCAGATGGGAAAATAATAAAAAAATATTGCTAAAAACTTTTGGAAGAGAGCCTTATGGATTTATTGATTCTACAGTAATTAAGGGAGTAGAATATTTTTATTCTGTAATTGCTGTTGACTCTGCTGATAATCAAAGTTCAGAGATAAAATGTAAACCGATTACTCCGAGAGATATCACTCCTCCACCTGCTCCAGAAAACCTTAAATTTGAGATAGATAAATCCAGTGTGAAAATTACCTGGTCATGTAAGCAGACACAGGATTTTAAAGGTTATAATATTTATAGAACCCGTTCCAAATATGGAACAATGAGAAAGATTAATACAAAATTGATAATGACAAATAATTATCATGATAAAGACGGTAAAAAGGGTAGATATTACAAGATTACTTCTTTAGATACTTCTGGAAATGAAACAGCTTCTAAATATTATAAAGCAAATTAAAAAGGTGAAAATATTTTGAAAAAGTCATACATATTATTTTTATTAATTTTAATATCTGCTTTATATGCAGAAGATAAAAAGAAATTATTTAAATATTCCGGGAATATTGGTGCGAGAATGGAATCAAATATTTCAGAATTAAATTATATACCTGACAATTATGCTGCTACATATTTTAATATTAACCTTTCTGCCGGATTGATAGGTTTAAACCTGAATGGAGT
>JAOZSG010000221.1 GCA_029939785.1 Fidelibacterota bacterium
TCCTGAGCCTGTCGAAGGGTGCTCGAAGCTTTATCTATCTGATTTTCAATTTTCAGCTATTATGCTCCGATGTACATTTCGACGGGCTCAATGTGACAGAACCTTAATTATTCATTTTATCATATAACTTTTGACACTACCAAATTGTATTATTTATTATTCAATGTTGATGTCATCTTTTCAATAAAAATATCCGGTTTCACAAAACCTAATGTTCGGGCTTTCTTTAATTCATTACCATTTTTATCTATGAAAATAATAGTTGGAACTCCCTTAACATTATATCTATCTTTTAAATCTTTAATTTTACCTTCCGGTTCTGATGTCAAATCAACTTTTAGCAATGTAAATTCATTAGATAATTCTACAATTTCAGGATCAACAAAAGTTAATTTATCCAATTCCTTACATGGAATACACCAATTTGCATAGAAATCAATTATTACAGGCGAATTTGATTCAAGTGCTGAATCAAAAATTTCTGTGGAGAATTTTACCCAATCCATTTCATTACCGGTTGTGTGAGAATTAGGTTTCATAAACCAACCTGCAAAGAATATTGTTGCTATTGCGATTGTTTGTTTAAAATAGAAAAAGACTTTATTGGTTTTTCCGGATTTATCAATCAAAAGCAGAAACACACCTGTTATTGCAAGATATACAGGAAATAATATTACAAAAATCTGTTCATTTATTAATGGATGAAGAAAATATAATGCCATTCCAATTAATATAAATCCAAAAATTGTCCGCACTCCAACCATCCAATCACCAGCCCGAGGCAAACTACTAATTTTACTGGAATAAAATGCAAGAAAAACAAATGGCAAACCTAAACCCATAGATAATGTAAAAAACATCGAAAATCCGATAAATGGATTTCCTACTGCTGCTACATAAGTCAATAACCCAATGACAAATGGTCCAATACATGGAGCAGCGACTAAACCCATAGTTAATCCCATACCAAAAGCACCAATATATCCGGATTTGCTGCCACCACTAAGATTAGTTAGAAAAGAAGGTAAACCGAATTCAAAAAACCCAAACATACTGAAAGCCATTGTAAGCATTATACCTGCAATTACAATCAATACTATAGGATTTTGCATAAAGGAACCAAGAAGTCCGCCTGATAATGCAGCAACCGTTCCCAATGTTGAATTAATTGTTGCAATTCCCAATACATATAGAACTGCCAAAACAATTCGCTTCCCTTTTTTATTAGATGCCTGTCCTCCAAAATAACTCATTGTAATTGGTATCAAAGGGTAGATACAAGGAGTGAAATTTAAACCAAGTCCGCCTAAAAATATAAGTAAAAAAGTCAGAAATACCCCTTTTTGAGCAAATGATTTTTCTACATTAAAGATTGCCTCATTATTATTTGAATCAGTCTGTTTTTCTTCTGGAAGATGTGTTACTAAATTTGAAAATATCTCCGAGTTCTCATCTTTTATTATTTCATTTGATTCTAATAATTTCAGTTTCATGGAAAATTTTGTTTCATTGGGAGCAAGACAGGAAGAGTTATTACATCCCTGATAACCAAGATTTCCGGAAAAAACTATATCATCTTTTGCTGTGTCAGAAATATTTCCAATAACTTCTATTATAATTTTTCCTTCAAAAAGTGAAGAAGCACTACCGGATGACATTAATTTTTTCATTACCGGTTCAGGATAAAAAATTTCTGAAATTGTAAAATCATTAGATTTATCAATATTTAAAACAGTCGCGATACTAAATTCATCAAGTGGTTTATTTGAATTGATGTGCCATGGAGGAATAATATCCACAACAACAGCTGCGGTAAAACTTTGACCAGTTTTTACACCATTAGTTGATAAGACAGTATTTAACGTTAATATTTTTGTATTATTTTGTGCAAACACAGAACTTATCATTAATAATATTATAATAGACAGGAAGTTTAATTTTAAAAATTTATTTTTCATAATATCCTCATTTAAATTTTCATACTTTCAATGCGTTAAAAGAATAATTGTTTCAACTACTATGATAATTATTACTCCGGTTAGTTACAAAGATATTAAGACAAGTCAAATATTGATAATTTTTGTAATTTTATTTTGCTTTGCGATATGAATTTTATATTTACCGGAATTTTTTTTCTTATACTTCTTGAAAAGATCTGAAACAAGTTTTTGATCATTGTTTTGTTCACTCAGATGTCCGAGAATCAAGTGTTTCAACCGACCATTACAATTTAAATTGTCAAACATTTCTATAGCCTGATCATTTGACAAGTGTCCAACTCTACTTTTCACACGTCTTTGAAGATCAATTGGGTAAGGACCAGTTCGTAACATATCAAGATCATGGTTTGATTCAAGAAACAATATATCCAGATTATCTTTTCCGAGATGCTGGATAATTGATTGACTTACCATTCCTACATCCGTAAGGTGACCAATTGTTTTATTTTCAGTATCGGTGATAAACAAACCGACTGGATCCTGAGCATCATGAGGCGTAACAAAGGTTTTAATCTTCAAATCTTTTATTTGAATGGTATCACCTGATATAAAATGTTTTATATCTATTTTTTTTAATATATCACTGTTTAAAACAGATTCAGTTTGTTTAGTTATATAAACCGGTGTATTATATTTTCTGGCAAATACACCAATACCTTTAGCATGATCTGAATGATTGTGAGTTAAAATAATTGCATCTATTTTTTCAGGATTCAATTTTACTTCATCCATCCTGAGAACTAATTGTTTTTTGCTAAATCCCTGATCAATTAAAATTGATGTGCTACCGGATTCAATATAAGAACAATTTCCTTTACTGCCACTACCCAGATTGCAAAAAATCATTTACCAGTTCTGCCTCTTGAGGTCATTGGAGTATTTGATGCACATAATGGACAATTTTCAGGTTTATAAACTGGTATATCATATTTTACTACCGGAAAATATTCAGTACCAAAATCAATATTTTTCCCACTTCGATCAATTAAAGTTCCTACACCCATAATTTGTCCGCCATATTCGGTAACAAGATCAAGAAGTTCATAAATAGAACCACCGGTTGTTACCACATCGTCAACGATTAACACACGCTCGCCTTTATTTATTTCAAAACCTCGACGTAAGATGAGTTCACCATCAACACGTTCAGCGAAAATACTGCGAGTTGTTAATTCTCTGCCTACTGCCTGGCTAATAATAATTCCACCGGTAGCAGCTCCTAGAATTACACTTGGTTTTTTATCTTCGAAATGATCTGCAATTTCTTTGCATATTATATCTGTTAATTTTGGAAACTGAAGAAGTTTAAATTTTTCAACATAAGTATCACTGTGTAAACCTGATGTAAGTAAAAAATGTCCGCTTAATACAGCACCACATTGCTCGAAAAGTTCTTCAAAACGTTGATTTTTCATTAGATTATCCTCTAAAAAGTTCGTTATATTTTTTTACTGCATTTGTTATATTGTTTGGAAAGTCTTCCCCGGGAGCAAAAATAATCCCTCTTGAAACATTTATTAAACCTGCACCACAATTCTTACAAACCTCAACTGCAGTTTCGACTCCCCCACCCTGAGTTCCAACACCCGGAATAAGAAACGGAAGATTTGGAAATTCTTTATTGACTTCCAGTAATTGTTCTGGTTTTGTTGCTCCCATAACAAGACCAACATTTCCAAATTTGTTAAGCGATTTACAAATTTCAGCAGTTTTGATATAAACCGGAACTTCACCATGATCCTGAAGTTCCCGACCTGAAGGATTTGATGTTACACAAAGCACAAAAGCACCTTTAGTTTCATCCTCAATAAAAGGTATAATACTTTCGGAACCTAAATACGGACTAAGTGTTATGGAATCAAATTTCAAAGTTTGTGTCAAAGCTTTTGCATAAAATCGTGAACTATTACCAATATCTCCACGTTTAGCATCACCAATAATAAATATATCATCCGGCACTTCACTTATTAAATTTTCCAGAACTTTCCAGCCTCTCCAGCCCCAAACTTCAAAAAATGCCAGATTAAATTTGTATGCCGGTGTATAATCTTTCGTAGCATTTATGATTTCTTTACAAAATTCATATACGCCATCTACATTTTTCTCAAATTTTGCAGGGAGTTTTGCCGGATCAGGATCTATACCAACGCAAAGAAATGTATTTTTCTTTTTTATGCTTGTCTTAAGTTTTGTTATATAATTCATAATTTTACTCATTTAAATTTTGTAATATTTTCAACGCTAAATTTAACATTATCAAAGTTTCTTACAAACTATAATACAAATTATGAATCAACGATTTTTTATGTATGATAGATTCGCCACACTGTGGCTGAAATCAATTAACAATTATCAATTATAAATTATCAAAGATATTCTCGTTCCATTTAGTGTATCCAATATATAACATAGCATTTTCAAGAATGAAGGAGAAATCTGCAAAAACTTTCTAAAACATATATTCAGACTTTAAATTATGAAATTTTTAAGCACCAGAGGTGCATTCCTATTTGTAAAAAAATGATTATCTAATGCATTAAAGCACCTTTAGGTGCGGCACTATTGTTAATAATGCGAAAGAATGTATCCGAATCAAACGGATCGAACTGATCTGCACAGATTTTATTAATTTAATTCAAACCAATTCTCGACTTACGAAAAAATCCTTAATCATGAATCTTCAAACAAATCGGTCTAATAATTTCTGAAACCAAACATCAAATATATAACTTATTGTCAGATATATAATCCTCTATTTCTTTAGACACTAAATATTTTATGGATTGATTATTTTTAACTCTGTTTCTGATTTCTGTTGAAGAAATATCGATTTGAGGTGTTTGTAAAATTAAAACTTGTTTTAAAAATTCAGACTTTACTTTTTCAAAAGAATTATCAGATCTCGCGACTACAACAACTTTTGAAGACTTGAGTATATTTTCAGGATTTTTCCACAAATGCAAATTGAGAAGACTATCTCCACCAATCATAAAATACAACTGATCACTTGATAAATTATATTCTGATTTGATTTCATTAATGGTTTCGATAGAATAGGATTTACCTTTTCTTTTTTCCTCTATTTTTGAAAAATCAAATTTATCATTGTTTTTTGTGGCTATACTTACCATTTCACAGCGATGAAAAAATGAAGTGTAATCTTTAGCTTGTTTATGGGGTGGATTATAAGAAGGTATAAAAATAAATTTATCTACTTTCAATTGTTCTAACACATTTTCTGCAAGTATCAAATGACCTAAGTGTGGCGGATCGAAAGTCCCTCCAAAAATACATATTCTCAAAACCAGAACTTTTTTCTTTGTTTTTCGGTACTTTTTTTATTTTCTTCTTTTTTAATTCTATTTTTTTCAGATAGTAATTCAACATTAAGTTTACTTAATAACTCATCTTTTATTAATTGTTCTATATTATCATCTACAATATCGTCATGCACTATTTGATATTCGTCAAATTTTCTCTGTTTTATAAGACAATAGGCTTTTTCATATTTAGCATCATTTACCCATTTTGAATCATAATATTTTGAAAGCATTTTATCTATATAGATTATTGCAGAATCATAATGTTTCAGTTTACGATACAGTTTTCCACTTTCATACATTTTTTTTGCAAGTTTATTTCGTAAAACTGCAATATTTTCAGTTGCTTTTGGTGTAAAAATACTTTCAGGATAATTATCAATAAATTCCTGCAATTGTATCAATGCTCTATCTGTATTCTGTTGTTCCAATTGGTATTTTGGAGATAATTTAAAATATGATAAAGCTATTTTGTAGTAACCTTCTTCTCCCAAAGGACTATAGCGATATCGCTGAACTAATTGTTTATATTCTGATATTGCCAATAAATATT
>JAOZSG010000222.1 GCA_029939785.1 Fidelibacterota bacterium
TGGAGCTATTTAGCAAGGGTGATATTTTTTATTCCCGAAGAATCGGAGGCAAACCATTAAGAGCAAATAATATTGAAAATAATTTAGAGGAAAATGAAGTCATATCCAATAATCCAAATAAAACAGGACTTATAAATGCCACAAAAATATCCGGACGTAATTCCAATGGATTAGGTATTGGGGTTTTTAATGCAATGACAGAAAAGACTTCGGCAACAATAATAGACACTTTAACCGGTAATAAATATAAAAAAACGACACAGAATTTTACTAATTATAACATGTTTGTTCTGGATAAAAATCTTTGGCCTAAAAGTTCAGTTAGTTTTGCAAATACAAATATGACAACAAAAAAATATATTGCAAATGTTTCAGCCACAGAATTTCAGATTGGAGATAAAAATTTTAATTATGGTATTCGTGGTCAATTTGCAATGAGTTCTGTTACTGATTCAGATTCTAATGGTACGGGTTATAAATACAAATTACAACTTGGGAAGTTAAATGGGAAATGGCAATATAGTTATGAATATGGTTTGGAAACAAATACCTATGATCAAAATGACATGGGATTTATGCGTAGAAATAACCAGATAGAGCATGAAATTAATTTTACGCATAATATTTATAATCCATTTTCTATTTTTATTAGTATGAGTAATGAGTTGGATATAGAATACAATGAGTTATACAAACCTCGTAAATATATGTCACTGAGATTGGATTATATGTTTCATGCAACTTTTAAAAATTATTATTCTTTTAGAATGCATTCTGCCTGGATGCCTGAAGAAGATGATTATTATGAATCCAGAGCAGACAACAGAGTATTAAAAATACCTTCCCTGCTTCATACTTGTGCAAGATTGGAATCTGATAGCCGCAAAGATCTGATAATAAGTATATTTGGTGGTTATTCCAGAAACAAAGCCAGTTACGTTGATAGAATCTTATATATCTACAATTTTAATCCAACCTACAGAATCAATGATAAATTTTCAATTGGATATGATATTATGGGAATGTCTGTGAGAAATGATCGTGGATTTGTTGATAATGGAACTAATGGTGAAATTTATTTTGGTTTGAGAAATCTTAGTGAAACTACAAATATTTTAAATATAAATTATGTTTTTACAAATAAAGCATCACTCGGATTTAGACTGAGACATTATTGGTCAACAGCTGAATATTTAAGCTATCATACACTCAATAAAAAAGGTTATCTTGATCCTGCACCAAATTACAAAGAAGATCATGAAAAAAACTACAATGCTTTTAATATCGATATGAACTTTACATGGAATTTTGCACCCGGTAGCGAAATGTCTATTGTATGGAAAAATAGTATTTCCGGCAGTAGTAATAAAATAATGACAAATTATTGGAATAATTTTAATAATACTATTGAATCACCACAAATAAATAGTTTGTCTATCATGATATTATATTATCTTGATTATCAAATGTTTAGGAACTTATATCCAGCCTAGAGCAAAAAGTATAAAAGCCAAAGGCTTTGCATAAGTATTATCGAGATACAATATAGTTTACGCTAAGTCAGGAGTTCAGGGATTGTAAATTTTATTGTTGATTGTTTGAATTTTTATTAGTATTATTAAAACTATTTTTGATATAATTAAAATTCCTTTTAATTAAGGACATTACATAATTGTTTATATACTAAAGAAAATCATGATAATTAGATAATAAACGTGAAATATAAATTAATTTTTATATAATTTTATATAAAACAATATAATGGAGAAAAAATGAAATTCATTCCTAAAATCCCTAGAATATTAATATTATTAATTGCCGTTATTGCGTTTTTTGGTTTATCATATCGATATTATCAAGTTTATAAATCCTCTACAAATTATTATATAGAGCAACAAACAGTTGAAAATTCTAATACAATTGAATCAAATCAGAATTTATTCAAAAATAGATTGTCTGGTTTTATTACAAGTGGATTGTTGGTGACAGGGTTAGATTTTGTCTTCTATGCTTTTTTATTATCAACTATAATATTATCATGTAGAAAAGTTAGTAGGAAAATAAAAACTAAAATATTTTACTCATTAATTGGAATATGTTTAATAGGTATTTTTATTTTATCAAGAGGATTAATTAATTTAAATATAGTGAATAGTCAAGTATTGGGATTATTATTATCAATATTTATATATACATTATTTTCAGTTGGTTGTCTGTTTATCTATTTTCTTGTAAAAATGATTCAAAAACCTAATTATGAACGCACAAAAACTTTCAAATTACACTATGCAAAAATATAATTACCAAAAATGTAGAAATAGAATCATTATACCTATTTTAGGTATATAAAATATGAGTAAAATATTACAACTAAGAATAACAATAATAGATAGTAAACCTGAAATTTACAGAGTAATACTATTGGAAGATTCTCTTACATTTTATCAATTTCATCTGGTAATCCAAATGGCAATGGGATGGAAAAACGCACATCTTTATGAATTTTATTTCAAGAATCAACGTATTGCCGAATATTATGATTTTGAACCCAATAATTCAATTGACCCAGAAGATATAATAATAAGTGATATTTTTACTGAATTAGGTGAAAAGATTTTATATTGCTATGATTTTGGTGATAATTGGCAACATGAAATAAAAATTGAAAGAAATTCATTTGGAATTGTTAACCACCAGTTACCTATTTGCATAGACGGAGAGGGTAGTTGCCCTCCTGAAGATTGCGGTGGGATATATAGTTATTATCAAATGTTGGATGTTTTAAAAGATCCGACTGATTCAGAATATCAAGATACACTTGATTGGGTTGGAGAAGACTTTGATCCGAATTATTTTAATAAAGATAGAATTAACCAAATTATTAAAGGAAATTCTGATGTTTTTAAAATACAAAAAAGAGTATCTGCTCCTGAAGATTTACTTAATTTAGATTATAGGGAAGGGTATTCAATGGACGAAATTTATGATATTGTTAGTTCCACATTTGTCGAAGAATTTCCTATAGTGATAAAAAAATTAGATGAATCTTATCTTCAACAAATTCCGATACTTAAACAAATTCAATATTTGATGGAAATAATTCAAAAAAATGAAGAAATAAAACTTACAGTCAAAGGCAATTTACCCCGAAAATTGATTAAAGAATTACTCAAACAAAAGCTATTCATAGAAACTCATTATCAAACTTCAAGAATGGCTGTAATCAATGAAAACGATTCTATGATAATTCATCTTAATCATATACTTTTAAAATTGGCTAAATTAGCTAAAAAACGGAATAATAAATTAAGTTTAACAAAATTAGGGCAGAAAACCTTAAAGGATGAAAACTTACTTTTAAAACAAATATTATTAACTTTTTGTCTGGAACTAAATTGGGGATATTTTGATGGTTTTGATGATGATCAAATTGGAAGATTTGGTTTTGGATTTTCTTTAATTCTTATTGACAAATATGGTGATCAAAAAAAACTGGAAAGTTTTTATTCTGATAAATATTTTAAATTATTTCAACATTTAAGAATGAAACATGAATCTCCTCATTTACAAAATCTATATGATTCAAATAAAAGATGTTTCAATATTCGAACATTTGAAAGATTTTTACATCTTTTTGGATTAATAAATTACGATGTTGATAATGATAGTAATTATAAAGAGAAATTTGTAACAAAAACTGATTTATTTGACAAACTTTTTGCTGTAATTCCACCCGCCGGATTATCTGATATAATAATGGGGGAAAGCTAGAAATTTTCAATTATCAGATATTTTTTTTAGTCTGTCAATTAAATCGTTTCCTAACTTTGTCTTTATCTCAATATGCTCCCGGACATTTTTCACAAAACTATTGTCGCTATGAGATCCACGAACAGCTGAAAAATCATCAATTATAGTGTCCTCATTCCCATCAATTCCAAACCCTGTATATGATTGCGGTGAGAACTCTTTTTTTGCATCCTGTATATATAAGTTATCAAGATTTTCCACACAATCACTCCAATTGGTAATCATTACAACTAAATCTTCTGTGTTTATTTCATCTACTGTTTTATTAATAAGTTCACAGTACTTATTAATTACCCAATTCCAGTAATATTCATTATAATTATTATGAATTATAGTTAATTCTTCAATAATACTACTAAGATTATTTAAAGAATTACTTTCAATTTTGTCACATAATTGTTCAATTATTTCTTTGGGTGCAAACATTCCAGAGATATCAACCCATTCTTTCGTTCCACCATCAATTTTAGGCTTTATAATATTTGTAAAATCAGCAGTCGTTTTTAACTGAACATTTTTGAATCGATTTATTATAGAGTTACCTAAATATTTTGTTATTCCAATATTATAATATTTAATACCACTTTTAAGAGAGTTGTTTTTAATTTTAACATTATTGTAGGTAAAATACTCTGATGTCGCACCACTATATTTTAGCAACTCATTTAAAATTTCTTTTCCTCTTATCATTTTTTGTACAGTATATGGACTTAGTAAATTGTAGTTGATGATATCTAGTTTTTGTGGATCTTTTCTTTTGTCTCTTTGAGGCCATTTTCGGGCATCTCTAATGGTACCTACAGAACGTAAATTCACACCTGGAATGCAGATACTTTCCCCATCATTTTCTATAAGGTATGAAAATGGTAAATTGGATGTATCTGAATTTCTATAATGCCTTCCCATTACTAACGAAAACGCTCCAACCCTAACAGGCCATAGCATATAAGAATCGCTAGCTGTTTTTGAACCACGCTCTACAATTCCCTGATGACATGGTCCTAACTTGTACATATGATTACTTTGATTGGAACCACTTCCAGCATTAAAAAAGGAATAATACCCCGCAATAAGAAGAGTAGATTTGTGATGTGTAACAGTATAAGGTCCGGCAAAAATTGCACATGCTTCTCCATGAAATCCTGCACAATTTGCAAAAAATGCAGAGTTTTCTGCAGAAAATTGTTTGTTAAGTTCACAACCCTGACCAACAAAACAGTCAGTAATTACTGCACCATCAGAAATTGTAGAACCAGAAGATACGATAAAATTTTTTGCATATACACCTGCTCCAATATAAATTGGAGCTAATTCAGTACTATTAATTGAGCCATTGTCTAAAATTTCAGAATCCTGAATAATTGTAAAAGGACCAACTTTTATATCTCGTAAAGTACGACAGTTTAGTATAACAGATGATTCGCCAATTTTTCCATATTTTGAAGAAACCGAGATTGTATATTCCTTGATCATTTCAGTAATTTTTTTTATCAATTTTGGACGATGTCTATAAAAAGTCAGAAAATAGGCAATCTGAGCAGTTAGTTTATCATATATCGGAATTTCTCTTCCTCCTGCCTCATTTAATATTTCTATTTCAACTCCATTTCCGAAACTACATAGATCATTTACAGCAAGAATACCAATATTATTAATTATTACATTATCTTCAATTATATAATTGGCAATATAATTGGCTGTTTTATCAATAAACACATCATCATGAATTATACAATTATGAAGTTTTGCATTATAAATACCGGAGTTCTTGTTAACGCCTCCATAAAAAGTAATTTTCTTTTTAAAACTGCCAAGTTTGATTTGTCCTGAAAATTCTGTATTAATAATACGTTTGGGGTCAAAATCATCTACTACTTTAATGTTTTCCCAATCTTCACATCTGCATCTTTGATTTTCGAGAATTTTGATTTCGTCATTTGTAATTTTTCTATAGTTGATCATATGATTTCCCATTAATTATTTAGATATATTTTATAATAAACAAAGAATAAAGTCAAATGAATATTAAATTTATAACTT
>JAOZSG010000223.1 GCA_029939785.1 Fidelibacterota bacterium
CTGGCAATGAATTAGTTAAAGAATAATTATAAAATCCCTGTTGTGTAAAAGGTGTGTGATTTGGTATTGGTATTCTTATAGTATTAAAAATATTTTGAAATACATCAGAAAATGAGGGTTTATTTTCTGTTGTATAATTATAAATCATTACTAATTTTTCATTTTCATAAAAAATTTCAAAAACTGAAAAACCATTAAATTCACCTCTTGAATTGATATTATAAAAACGGTTAATTAATTTATTTATATTTTTTCGGATATTGCTATCAAGAATTTTTGTTTCATAAACACCCGATTTTTTCCAATCAAAAACCTTGGGCGATTTTTTATATTGAACTAAGAAAGCACCTTGATTATTATCATCAATCAAAGGCTGATAATAATACGGTTTACCTGTCTCTATAATAATATTCTCATTTGTTACTATATTCACTGGATGGTTTACAAATAAGGAAAACTCCAATAACTCTTTGGAAAATCCATCTGAAATTTCAAGTTTAAAATCGTACCAGTCAGCCTGTTCTGTTCCAGGTTTCCATTTTAAAACACCATGTTTATTTAGTGTGGCACTTGCCGGATAATCTATCATTTTGTAAACTACATACTTTTCCTGATTTTTATCAAGCAATTGAATTTGGTACCGAAACGTTTCTCCTATTTGAATTATATCTCTTTCAGGTAACTTATTAATAATTTTAATCGGATCATTCACATATACTGAAAATTGTTTTATAATTTCTTTATCCTGCCAATAAAATCTAGCTTCAATATTATGAAATCCTATTTGATTTACTGATGGTTTCCATGAAAATTTTCTATTATTAAGATCAAATTTCATACCTTTGGGAGCATTAATTGTATAGTCTATTTCTTGTGTAGGTAATTTATTCAGCTCGATGGTTTTTTCTAGATTTTCACCCCAATTTAATTTAAAATCAGTTTTTTGTAATAAATTAAAATTATCATTCTTAACAATTATCACTTTTTGTTCTCTAAAAGAAGCCAATTTATCTTTCTCTCCTTTTATATCCTTAAAGACATTCAATGTGCTGTCAATTTCTAAAAACATTGGCTTATTGTCTATTATATTAATAGTTACATCTCCTGATTGATCATTAATATCTGTATTAATAATCTGTTCATTTTGATCAATTATGGAATCTTGTCCAAACGTTATCATAAATAGTCCATGTTGATTAAAATTCGGATGCATAAACGATGCATATACTTTTTTCATACAACCTGTATATGAATAATCAGGTATAATTCTCAGAATATTCATCTCTCCCGGTTCAGATTGTGTTAAAACTACTTTATTCCATAAAGATAAATTATTAAAATGTTGATCTTTCCCCTGATATTCATAATTAGTTAACTCCATATTATTTTGAAAAATTAGAAGTAAATTATCAACATCATTACAATCAATATCCGTTGAAATAATATTGTTGATAATAAATTTTTTATTTAAAGAATCAGTAAGTTTAAAATTTTCATTTTCAAGATATAAAATTTTGAATCCTCCATTTTTTAAAGGAATAATCACTTCCAAAATTTCATCACCGTTTATATCACCAGATATAATATTTTTATAATCATATTTAACATTAAGAGTATCAGTAAAAATCAGAGTACCCGAATCACTTGTATCATTTATCATAAAAAATTTTATATTTTCATCTTTACCAATTATTACAATTTCATCACCCTGATTATTATCAAAATTTCCCGTAAGTAATGAATATGCAGCAAAGCCATTTGACGGAATATTATATATTTTTTTATATGTTAATTTTTTTTTAGTATATGAAATATCAAACAGAAAGATTCCAGGTTCTTTCCCATTGGTTAAAAGTATATATCTCTGATTTCCATCCCCATTCATATCATAAGTGTTTATTGATATAATATTTTTTAGTTCCTTACCATTTGATGATAAAAAACTATCCTCAATTATTCTCGATTTAGTAATTTTAAATAAATAGAAATTAGGATTTTTCATATTATTCAATTGAGTATTATAATAGTTTGCTGTTGCAATTATTTCATCAGTTCCATCATTATCAATATCTGTAAATAATAAATCCGTAAAATCACCGGAAATATTCTCCGGTAAGTTGTATTGCCAGAATAATTCAAAATCATTTTCTTCAGTTTGTTCAAATCCGGCAAGAATGCTTGTGCCACGTATTATATTCCCTCTGGAATCACAATATGTAGCAATTCCAATTACTTCTGTCAAACCATCATTATCAATATCATACCCGGGTTTAAAATTCAATAATACTATATTATCCTTTTTAAATGGTAATATTTCCACTATTCCTATTTGTGAGTATAGATTATTACAGAAAAAAATCATGATGACAAAAATAAATATATATTTTGTATATTTTTTTAAATTCAATTAAAGAAACTCCTTTCTTGACATTTTGAATATATTTCTAAAGTATTTACTAAATCAAGCAAAAATATGATAATTAAAAATATTTAATTAGTATTGATTTACATTTGAATTGTCTGTATTATTTACTATTATTATTTAATTTTACAGGGTGTGAATAAACAAATAAAAAAAAAGAAGGTAGCAAATGAATGTTTTAACACTTAATTCAGGAAGTTCTTCTGTCAAATATCAATTGATTAATACAAAAACAGAAGCAGAAATGTGTTTAGGTCTTATTGAACGCATAGGTATAGATGGAACAAGAATTATCCACAGAAAAAATGGTAAAAAATATATTCTTGAACCAAAAATTGCAGATCATAAAGAAGCCATAGACCAGATATTAAAATTATTAATAGATAATGAACATGGTGCATTAAAATCACTGGATGAGATCGATGCAATTGGTCATAGACTTGTTCATGGTGGAAATAAATTTAACCAATCTATTTTAATTGATGACCAGGTTCTGAAAGCTCTTCATGAATGTATAGCCTTTGCTCCGCTTCATAATCCGGCAAATATTAAAGGTGTAGAAGCAGCAGAAGAACAACTACCGGGGAAGCCTAATGTAGGTGTATTTGATACTGCTTTTCATTCTTCAATTCCTGATTACGCTTATATGTATGGTATTCCAAAAAAATATTATATAGAAGATGGTATTAGAAGATATGGCTTTCATGGCACTTCTCATTATTATGTTTCAAAAAGAGCCGCAGAGATGATGGGGAAAAAAGTTGATGAAGTGAATATCATAACATGTCACCTTGGAAATGGTGCAAGTATAGCTGCTGTTGAAAAAGGCAAATCAATAGATACTTCCATGGGTTTTACTCCTGTCGAAGGTCTGATCATGGGTACTCGTTGCGGAGATATTGATCCCGGTGTTATATTCTATATTTCTGAAAAAGAAAACTTTACTGCTAATGAAACAAATGAATTTTTTAATAAAGAGTGTGGAATGCTTGGACTCTCAGAAGAAACAAGTGATATGAGAGATATCGAAGAAAAAGCTCTCCAAGGAGTTCCATCACATAAACTTGCATTCGATACTTATAATTACAGAATAAAAAAATATGTTTCTACTTATTTTGGAGTTCTCAACGGTGCTGATGCGATAGTTTTTACCGGCGGAGTAGGGGAAAATTCTGATGTTACAAGAGCAGCTGTTTTAAAAAACATGGAAAATCTGGGGATTGAAATTGATCCAAAGAAAAATTCTGGTCTTCGAGGAAAAGAAGCCTTTATTAACACAGATAATTCAAAAGTAAAAATCATGGTAATCCCGACTAACGAAGAATTAGTGATAGCAAAAGAGACTGAAAGAGTTCTCAACGGATTAAAATAATTTTATAAAATTACTTCCTTATAAGTCCTGTTTAATTTAAATGGGACTTTTTTTATAATAACTTATCCATTCTATCGGAAGAGATTACCAAACATGACAGGCTGTGTGAGAATGTCATTTTTCACAAATCTGTCTCTCTGAGCCTGCTTATAAGTCCGGCTTTTGACGAATCGAAGAGCGACTACGAAGTAACAACTTTATCATATTCTCACACAGCCTGATGGGTTTTGTAAACCAGTGTAATCAGTGAACAGAGGTTTAGCAACAAATGAATATCCATTCATATTCATCCAATCCGTGTTCCATTAAAAACAAAAACAGGGCAGCCGAAACTACCCCATTTTCATAATCTATAAAATAAAATTAAAATTATAAGATTGATGTAGCCATTGTAAGACCAGTCATAACAACAGCAACCATACTCATAAGTTTGATCAAAATATTGAGTGAAGGACCAGAAGTATCCTTAAAAGGATCTCCTACAGTATCACCAACAACACCAGCATGATGTGCATCACTGCCTTTTCCACCATGATGTCCGTTTTCAATATATTTTTTTGCATTATCCCATGCACCACCGGCATTATTTAACATTACTGCTAATGTAAAACCAGTTGTTAATCCACCAACTAATAAGCCAATAACTCCTGCAACACCGAAAATAACACCGGTTAAAACAGGAACAATAATAGCAAATAATGAAGGAACCAACATTTCTTTTTGTGCACCGGCTGTAGAGATAGAAACACATCTTGCATAATCAGGAGTTTGTGTACCTTCTTTGATACCTGGAAATTCTCTGAATTGTCTTCTAACTTCTTCAATCATTGCTCCGGCAGCTCTTCCAACAGCTTTCATTGTCATAGCACTGAATACAAAAGCCATCATAGCACCCAGAAATATTCCACCCAATAGAAATGGATTAAAAATATTCAGTTCAAACGCATTTACAAAATCATGAACTGTAGCTGAAACAATTTTAACTGCTTCTTGTCCTTCTTTAAGAACAGGAGCATCTTTATAATAAAAGACATAATCACCAATTGAATAAAGTCCGTCTGCACTTGCTTTGGCAAGTTTACCAATCCACAATCTTACTTCTTCAAGATAGGCAGTCATAAGAGCCATTGCAGTAAGAGCAGCAGAACCAATAGCAAAACCTTTTCCTGTTGCAGCAGTTGTATTACCTAATGAATCAAGAGCATCAGTTTTTTCTCTTACTTCTGCTTCAAGTCCTGCCATTTCAGCATTTCCACCGGCATTATCAGCAATAGGTCCAAATGCATCAGTAGCAAGTGTAATTCCAAGAGTCGAAAGCATACCAACAGCAGCAAAACCGATTCCATATACACCCATAGCAAAATTACTAAAACCACCTGCAAAACCAAAGGCAGCAATAATTCCAGCAATGATAGTAATAACAGGAACTAATGTAGAAAACATACCAAGTGCAATACCTTCGATAATTGCAGTAGCCGCACCTGTTTCAGCTTGTATTGCGATACCTTTAGTCGGTTTATATTCACTGGATGTAAAATATTCTGTTGCCTGTCCAATAATTACACCGGCAAGTAAACCGGAAACAACTGATCCGAAAATTCCCCATGAAATCCAACCAACAGAAGCCATAATAGATAAAGCGATAAGGATAAGAACTGAACTTCCACCAGTACCAATTAATAAAGAATTAAGCAAACTTTTCTGCGTAGCAGTATCTTTTGTTCTTACCATATAAATACCAATAATAGAAAGCAAAATACCAATTGCCGCAACAATCATTGGTGCCATTACAACATTTTCAGTTAACTGTGGATTTGCCAAAGGCAATGCTGCACCAAGAGTTGCTGTAGCAAGAATAGAACCAGTATATGATTCATATAAATCTGCACCCATACCAGCAACATCACCAACATTATCACCAACATTATCAGCAATTGTAGCAGGATTTCTTGGATCATCTTCAGGAATTCCTGCTTCAACTTTACCAACAAGGTCAGCACCAACATCAGCAGCTTTTGTATAAATACCACCACCAACACGTGCAA
>JAOZSG010000013.1 GCA_029939785.1 Fidelibacterota bacterium
TCGTCGTTCAGAGGCAAGACTTATTGAAGTAAAGGTCATTGAATGAGAGGATTTCGACATTTTCAAAAAAAACATAGAAATAGGTTCAATCAGATTCATGAGAACTGTAATAATAACAGAATACGTATTGCACTGGCTGGTAATCCCAATTCCGGAAAAACAAGTGTTTTTAATGTAATAACAGGACAGAATCAACATATTGGAAACTATCCGGGTGTAACTGTTGAAAAAAAATCGGGGATAATAAAATATGAAAAATATGAAGTTGAAATCATTGATTTACCTGGAACTTATAGTTTAAGTGCTTATTCTATGGAGGAAATTGTTTCTCGTGATTTTGTACTGGAAGAAAAACCTGATGTTATAATAGATGTAATGGATTCAACAAATCTTGAAAGACATATGTACTTGCTCTTACAATTTCAGGAATTAGGAGTTCCAATTGTGGGTGCTTTAAATATGTCAGATGAAGCTAAGCAGAATGGAATCAGGATAGATGAAATACAATTAGGAAATATTCTTGGTATTCCCCTTGTAAAAACAATTGGTAGTAAAGGTATTGGTGTAATTGACCTCATGCAAACTGCCATTAAGGTTGCAATAGGGAAATTGAGATCAAATGAACGACATATCAATTATGGTCCGGAGTTAGAAGAAGCACATAATAAAATTATTGATCAATTATTAATGGATAAAGTTTTTTCTTCAACTTATTCAGTTCACTGGACAGCAATAAAATTACTCGAAAATGATAAAGACGCAGTAAAAAAAATTCGTGAAAATCACAAGTTTTTTAATACAGTTCTAGAGATATCTGAAAAGATAAGGATGGGTATAGAAAAGCATTTTGGTGAAGATAGTGAAATTGTTGTATCAGAACAGAGATATGCATATATACATGGTGCTTTAAAAGAAACATTATCCCAAAAGAATAAAGAGAATCAGATTGATATTACTGAGAAAATTGATAGAATCGTTCTTCATCGGTTTTTAGGAGTTCCAATTTTTTTATTAGTTATGTTTTTAATCTATCAGATAACATTCTCACTTGGAAATCCGGTATCTGCACTTTTTGATAAATCTTTCTATTTTCTCAAAGTATTTTTAGAGAGCCATATCGCAGATGGAATATTATTAGATTTTTTTACAGGTGGAATTATTGATGGTGTTGGTGGAGTGTTAATGTTTTTACCTATGGTTGTGTTTTTGTTTATGGGGCTTTCATTTCTTGAAGATACAGGTTACATGGCAAGAGCGGCATTTGTAATGGATAAATTTTTTCATGTTTTTGGATTACATGGCAGAAGTTTTATACCCTTTATGGTTTCAACCGGTTGTGCTGTTCCGGGAGTTATGAGTGCCAGAGTTCTTGCAAATCCCAAAGATAGAATAGTGACTATTTTAGTTGCTCCTTTTATGATGTGTAGTGCAAAAGCACCAGTAATTGCAATGCTTGCAGCCGCATTTTATCCAAAACATGCAGGATTGGTTTTTTGGTTAATGTGGATGTTTGGGTGGTTGTCTGCATTCATTGTGGCATTGTTTTATAGAAAGACAATTTTTGCAGGTAAACAAACACCTTTTGTTATGGAATTACCACCTTACCGAATGCCAACTATTCGGGGTATTATACAACATATGATGGATAAATCATTATCCTATATAAAAAAAGCAGGAACACTGATTCTCGCTGCTTCAATAATGATATGGTTTTTATTATCATTTCCTAAAACCGATTATTCTAACTATCAACATAACCAGAATAATGAACATGCCATCCGACAAAATCAAATTGAAAACAGTTTTGGTGGAAAACTAGGAAAAACAATAGAACCTGTTCTTAAGCCTGCGGGTTTTGACTGGAAACTTGGTGTTAGTCTTTTCGCGGGAATTGCAGCAAAAGAAGTTATTCTTTCCACAATGGGAATTTTATATGGAGTGGAAGATAATACAGAAGAAGGAAGTTTGGTAAAGGATAAAATTAAGAATGATCCAAATTACAACCCTCTTACCGGATTTACATTAATGGTGTTTATTATGTTGTATATACCATGTATTGCTACACTTGCAGTTGTAAGGAAAGAACTTGGTTCATGGAAATGGGCAGCCTTTCAAGCAGGATACACATTATTTATAGCATATTTTCTTGCTGTAATTATATATCAAAGTGGATTGTTATTGGGTTTTGGAGGATAACTTAAATGATCCAGAATATTATTATTTTTGTTATTGTTGTACTTAGTTTGATATATCTGATATTGAGAATAGTTAATATTTTTCGAAAACCTCAGGATATTTGTAAAACATGTTCGATGAGTGACAGTTGCGACAAAAAATGTAATCTATAACTTATCGTTGATTTCTAAATCAATTGCATTTTAGACAAAATCAATGTGAGTCCGACAATACATGCAGTATCTGTTCGTAAAATTCTATCTCCGAGTTTTAATATTGGAATGTTTGAATTTTTCAGTATAAGTCTCTCATTGTTTGTTAAACCACGCTCAGAGCCAAGAATTAATGAAACGTTCCCTTTTTTTAATGCAAAATTAGTTAAAGTCGATTCTGGTTTGACATTATCTAAAGCTATTCTAATAGATGATTCTGTTGTATATTCCAGCACATGATTCAAATTATTATAGAAGGTGATTTTAGGAAGAAGTGTCGTAAAACCTTGTCCGGCTCCTTTGATTAGTTGGTTTTGACAATTATTATTCTGCCAAAGTGTACTATCTGTATAAGATTTTTCTCCCAATTCAGTTTGATAAAATTTTATTTCACGAATTCCCATAGAAGCACATTCACGTAGAATATGTTTGGCTATTTGTGGACGAGTGAGTCCAACTATTAGAGTAATAGGATATAATGGAGTTGGCTGAGATTCTGGAATAAATTTAAATTTCATTCCTGTTTTATCGATTCTAAGAATTTTTCCTTTACCCATGTCTCCATTAACAATTCCTGCTTCAAAAAGATCATTTATCTGAAATTTCAATGTTTTTCTGATATGTTTTGTTCTTGGATCATTTCCCGGAATGATAGTGTTAATTTCATTTTCTTGAAAAAGAATCAGGTTCATGTTTTCTGACCTTTGTATATTCCACGTAATAATACAGATGCCATCATAGCTCTTGTAAATGGAGTAGAAAAAGGAAAGGGTGTGATTTTATATAAGGCGTACATTATTAAAAAAAATATTTTGCTTTTAACAATCCATCCTAAAGATTTTTTCCAAAAAGTTGTCGGAATATATCTTTGTCGTAAAAACTGGTATCCATATAAACTTGCTAAATCCGGATGTTTTTTTACAATATATGGAATATTAATTCTGCTAAATTTGGCTAAATTTTTTAGAGCCTGTTTTATTGAGCGATAGTGATGATGTTTTACTCTCAATGAGCAAGTATAATACAGTCCTTTGGGATATTTTTTACTTATTCTATAAGCATACTCTGTATCTTCTCCGCCATATACTTTGATAGTTTCATCAAAATAGCCGACACTATCTATAACTTCTTTTTTAATCGAAGTATTCCCAAAAATAAAGACATGAAACGGAATAGATGTTCCAGGTGAAAATTTTATAACTCCCCTGGTGGTTTCATAAAGATATCGTTGGTATTTATCATATTTTATTGTTTCTGCATGAGCAATACATCCAACAACTCCATAAACATTTTCGTTCTGATGATAATTAACATGTTTTTCAATGTAATGATCATCAACTTCCATGTCTGCATCAAGAAAAATCAAAAGTTTACCGGAAGAATTTCTTATACCTGTATTTCTGGCTGATGCAAGTCCTTTATTGGTCTCATGTGTGATAACAATAAATTGATATGTTTTTTTGAGATTTTCTAAAATATCATTTGAAATATCGCTTGAACCATCATTTATTACCAATATTTGTACTTTATGTTTTGGATAACTTTGCTCATTAAGAGACTTTATACAGATTTCTAGTGTTTGTGCTGAATTATAGACCGGAATTATTACTGAAACTTTTGGTTGATACATTATAACTACTTTATTTATATTATATTAACTTTAAATCTTTTGTTTAAGTGTTAAATAAAAGATTTTCAAAGTATAAAGTTATTTTATTTTCACAGTAATTATCAAGTATTTCCTGACTTAATTTAACCATTTTTTTTCGTGTCTCTGTATTTAATAATAATTGGGAGATGTTTTCTATTGCATGGTTTATATTTTTGGAGATTAATAATGCATTTTTTTGATGAGTTAAATATTCTGAGACACCATGGTTTTCCACAGATACTATCGCACATCCGCATGCTATTGCTTCCATTGGAGGAAGTCCCCAGCCTTCCCATATACTCGGGTGAAAATAGATTTTAGATGAATTGTATATTTTGCGTAGATCTATTATGTCGGGACGAATATGTAACTGAATCCATTCCGGTATTTTGTGAATTGGCTTTCGCGGAGCAACAATTACTGCCTGAAAATTCGGATTTAGTTTTTTTAATCTTTTTAATACTTTAATTCCAAATGTTGGAGATTTTATTTTTGCAGGATGATAAATCATCATTACATCAAAAGGCCGAAATTCTGATTTCATATCATAGAATTCTTTTCTATTGATTGCATTGCCTATTGGTCCATAGCCGGATTCATGGATTTTGTTCAGTTCATTTAGAATCCATTGGGCAATTGCTATTTTTTTCATTGGATAATGATAGGTTTGTAGAATTTTTTTACTGTTATTAAAATAGGATTCAAAACTTTGAAGAAAGTAAAATTTTTCTCCCTGTTCTTCAGGAAGATTTAATACTGCTTCAGCAGTTTGCCAGCCAACAGCTATCACAACATCACTTTTGGGAATATGTTGTTGATTTACTTTTTCTACAATAATAACAGATACACTGGAATCCGGTTTATAATAGAGATTGTTTTTTACTTTATGTAAAGAATCTAACAAGGATATTAAATATTTTTTTGTTTTATATACAATGCCTGTTGAAAGTTGTAAAGGATAGATTAAAGTGACTTTATGACCACGTTTTGATAATAATTCTGCAAGACGATTAACGACTTTAACCCCACCCATTGGAATTGTTATAAATCCCGGTAGAATAAATGTTATTGATTTTTGTTTTTTATTCATTTTAGTAAAATTTAATTCAAAATCTTAAATTATTTCAGAAATATGATATATTTCTCATAATAGAGTGATAAATTCGTCAACTAAAAAATAGAAGTAAAGGAAAAAATCAAATGAGAGCAGTAATATTAGCAGCAGGTTCCGCAAGACGTTTGTCTCCATTAACAGATACTCTTCACAAATCTTTATTGAAAATTGGTGACAAAACAATTATGGAATACCAATTGGATGCATGTAATTATTATGGTATTCAAAAAGTTCTTATTGTCGTTGGATATTTAAAAGAACAAATAATAGGTAAATTTGGCAATAAATATAGACAGTTACAGATAGAATATATTGAAAATCCTGATTATGCTACCACAAATACAGTTTATTCTTTATGGCTTGCACGGGAATTTTTTCGCAATGAAGATTTTATATATTTTAATGCTGATGTTCTGTTTCACCACTCATTACTGGAAGTTTTACTAAACTCAACTGCAAAGACAGCTTTGGGAGTTGAAGTAAAACCTTGTGGTGAGGAAGAGGTAAAAGTTATTACAGATTCTACAAAAAAAATCCTACGAATTGGGAAAAAACTCGATCCTGCAAAATGTTTGGGAGAATTTGTTGGAATTGCAAAGTTTAATTCTAATCTGACTAAAGATTTTGCTATTGCCTTAAAACAGGTTATTGATAATGGTGATGAAAATGCATTTTTTGAAAAAGCAGTTGATATGATTTTGGAGAAACATGAACATCATTACGAAGACATTACTCATATTCCTGTAATAGAAATTGATTTTCCTGAAGATCTTAAAAAAGCCAGAAGTGAAGTATTATCAAAAATGCAGAATTATCAGATTTAATATTAGGATAAGTTCTCGTGAGAAGATATCTTCATTTTATTACTAAAGCATATTCTATAAATATATTACAACCTTTAATTGATGAAATACAAAAATCAGAAAAAGGTGAGTCCTTAATTTTTGTAAGTAAAAAATACAAGTCTTTGATTCCATCAAATATTAAATCCACTTCATCAATAAAAGATGCAATACTATATAATCCGGATGTAGTTTTTGTTCCTGCAAATATTGTTGATGATCGAATTTCCGGATTGAAAGTTCAAGTATTTCATGGAATCTGTGAGGAAAAAGGAGGACATTATAAAATCACAGGTTTTTTCGATCTTTACTGCACTTGTGGTCCATTGATTACAGAAAAGTTTCAAAAACTTGCGGAAAAGAAAAAACATTTTGCAGTTTGTGAAACAGGCTGGATAAAAATGGATAAATTATTAGCAGATTATAACAGAGAAAAGATCTGCGAAAAGTTAAAAATAAATTCACAAAAAAAAATAATTCTTTATGCACCTACATTTAGTCCAAGATATAAATCATCTGACACAATGTTTCCGGTTATAGAAAAATTACCAAAAGAAAATGAAATGTGGATTTTAAAATTTCATGATCTGATGCCCAAAGAAGATATAAAGAGATTTGAAAAATTATCTAAAGAAACATTTTTGATTTATAGACATCATGACAACTCACCATTATTACAAGTAGCAGATGTGTTAATTTCGGACACATCATCAATTGTCTATGAATTTATGCTTTTAGATAAACCTGTTATAACAATTAATGCAAAAGTAAGAACGGAAAAAGGAATTAATATTTCTGATATTGCCGAACTCAGATCTGCAATTGACAGATCTTTGGATAATTCCAATGAATATTCTGAAAACAGAAAAAATATAATGAAACAGATTCATCCCTATTACGATAGAAACAATTCACAGCGTGTTTTAACAGCTGTAGATAAAGCATTGGATTCTGATTTGAAAAGTATGTTAAAAAAGAAACCGTTGAATTTATTTCGTAAACATAAACTCTATAAAAAATTTAATATAATATAAATATATTCCTTAATTATTCAGGTATGAATGATTTGTAATTTTGATAATGTGTGTAGTGATGGAAATCTGTACCGTGATGAATAGGGAAATATCCAGTATCAAACATTCAAGATTTCTCATACCAAACTTCCATTTCACATTTTTTACAATCAAAATTTAATTTGAATAGTCTTCCGTCTTCATCGATTAAGAACAGATCATCTTTGATATTTTTTTCTCCACCATATTTTGTACAATAACCTAATTGATGTTTAATACAATATTTCATTTGCATTACTTTTTTACCAAGCATATTTAGACCTGATTCAACTGCAGGTTCAATATCTGATACACCGTGGCGTTTATAAAATGCTTCTGCTTTTTTATTTAGAACATTTGATGAATATGAAAGTGTTTTATTAGGGAATGGAATATCATTTTTTCTAAATTTGATTGTTTCAACAGGTCTTTTCTTTTCTCTATAATCAGAGAATTTTTGTAAAAGATTTCGACGCATATTATTTAATTCTGAGATAGGTATGAAATATAATTGATTCAAATTTATAGTAACATCTATACATTTATAAATTGTTCCACCTGTTTTTGTGAATTGTTTTTTTATATTCATTTTTGTATTTTCAGGATTTTCTGCAATAATTTTTGTTATCGAAAAATTTGCAGACAACTCATTTTTGTTTTCATCAATTATTTTAATTAATAATCCCTCAGGAGATTCGTCAATATTAATATTGATATTAATTTTTCTTTCAACTTTAGTTTTGTTTAGTGTTTTCAAAAAAGCATGATCGTGATTTCTGTATATGACCTTATCTTTAATTATCCCATCCATATTTTGGGGAAAATTATACTTGTTTATTACTTTGTTTATTGTAGTTCCGGTTAAAATTTCTTTATCATTGAAAAAGCAAACACCATCGCCATTATTCATTTTAATGTTTGAGTTTAATTTGAATGATTTATTATCACAATAAATTACTTTTCCAAGTTTTTCTCCGGTCATTTTTGGAGTATCAATTGAACCGGAATGTTCTTTCCTTCCATTAATAAAATATGTGGTAAAATTACGATTAAAAGTTTTTGAAATATCAGGAGTGAATTGATGATAGGATATACCGGATGAAGTTTTATAATAGTCATTGTTTTTTAAAATGTTATCAATTTCAGATCGATAGTAACTGACAACATTTTTTACATAAGTAATATCTTTAAGACGTCCTTCGATTTTAAAAGAACTTATTCCTGACTCAAGTAATGAGAATAAATTGCCTGATTGATTCATATCCTTTAAAGAAAGAAGATATTTTTTATGTATCACCCTGCCAGTAGAATCCTGTAAATCATACAATCGTCGGCACGGTTGAGCACATTCACCACGGTTACCACTTCTACCACCAATTGCATAACTCATATAGCATTGACCACTATAAGAGACGCATAATGCACCATGTATAAAATATTCCAATTCAATTTTAGTTGTTGCTTCCCGGATGAGTTTTATTTGATTAAGTGATAATTCTCGGGGAAGAATAGCACGTTTGAACCCAATGTCTTCCAGGAATTTGACTTTTTCCGGAGTATCACAAAATGTTTGTGTGCTGGCTATAAGGGGTATAGGAGGCAGGTTGCTCTCCAATAATCCCATATCCTGAATAATTAGACCATCTATTCCAATGTTATTAAGTTGATGACATAATTTAACGGCTTCGTCAATTTCATTATCATATAGAATTGTATTTATTGTAACATAGACATTACAATAGTATTGATGTGCATAATTTACTAATTTTTCAATATCTGCAATACTATTTATTGCTTTACTTCTTGCTCCAAATTTATTTGCACCGATATATACTGCATCAGCACCACAATCTATTGCTGCTTTGCCACATATAAAATCTTTTGCTGGTGCAAGAAGTTCTGTTTTTTTTTGAGTTGTGTTATTATTTTGAATCAATTGCTTTAAACCAGGGTTCTTTGCCATATAATTTAATAGTACATTCCGGACATAATCCATGAGTGAATTCAGCTTCAGAATGATTGCTGATATATTCTTCTACCTGATGCCAATATCCTGAATCATCCCGAATTTTTTTACAATTTGCACAGATAGGAATAATTCCCTTTAATGATTTAATCTCGTCAATTGCTTTATGTAATTTACTTATTAGTTCTTTCTGTTTTTTTTCTGATTTAATTCGTTCGGTGATATCACTAATATTTCCTTGAACACCGATAAGCATTCCTGCATTATCTGTCAATGCTGTTGCTTGTATTTCCACTGGTATGATTAAGCCTTTTTTATGTATTATTTCTGCTTCAAAACATAATTTATGTTCTTTTGGCTCTTGTGCATTGTTAAATATTTTATTTATTAATTTACTGTATTTTTTATGAGATGTTTTGGTAAAAATTTTATCAAACGATAAATCATACCATTCCTGTTCGTTATATCCAAGTATATTATAAACAGATGGACTGACATAATTTTTTTCCATTTTTTTATTGAGTGACCATATAATGTCAATACTATTTTCAGCTATAAGTCTATATTTTAATTCACTTTCTTTTAATTTTTTTTCATAATTGTGTTTAGATATTGCCATTTCGATTGAAGGTTTGAATTCCATTGCAATAAAAGGTTTTACAATATATCCATATGGATTTGTTCCTTTAGCTTTTAAAATCATTTTTTCATCTGTATGTGAAGTTACATATACAACAGGAATATCTAATTGCGTCATTATTTCATTAGCAATCTCAATCCCTGTCAAGTTTCCATCTATGACAATATCCATTAATACGAGATCAGGTTTTAATTTTTCTGCTTTTTCTAGAGCTTCCTCTCCTGATGTTACTATGGAGAGAATAGAATAATCATAACTTTCAAGAATTGATTTTATTTCTTCCGCAATAATTAATTCATCTTCAACAATTAATATTGATTTTTTCATTGCATCACCCAAAATTTTATATTTCATAATATGTGTCGTAAGCAAATTGCTATTTTAATTGTGTTTACAAATAATTCGCAATATCCTAATTGTTAATATATGAAATACATCTATATATACAAAGAATTTATTTTATTGTAATTGTTAACATTTAAATGGTTTTGAATACTTTGCAATTTTTTGTGATGACAATTTCTGTAAATTAAATTACATTTTAGATAGTTAAAATATAATATTTTTACTAGAAAGATTAATGAGAATAAAAATAATGAAAAAAACAATATATATGATTTTTGTATTATTACTGATATTTCCTTTTTGTCTATTTTCACAGGAAAAATCAGACAATAATTTTAATGTAGGAGAAGAATTCAGATATACAGCATGGTTTAATTTCATTAAAAGTGGTGAGTCTTTTATGAAAGTTGTTGCCATCGATACTATTGATAATAATCCTGTTTATCATTTTTTATCACAAACCAATTCATCTAGGTTTCTGGATAGATTTTTTAAAGTTCGTGAACATATGGAATCATGGACAGATGTTGAAGGAATGTTTTCAAGAAAATATTATAAAAAAGTTCATGAGGGTCGATATAAAAAAAAATATATGGTTGATTTTAATTATGATGATTTTCATGCATATTCAAATTTTGATACAATTCCATTTTCTGGTGAATTATTAGATGGTCTTTCTATGATATATTACGTTCGAACAATTGATATAAGTATAGGACAGATAATAAAAATCAGTGTTTATGATAATGATAAATTAAAAGATTTTGATGTTTTAGTAACTGGAAGGAAAAAGATAAAAGTCCCTGCTGGTAAATTTGAATGTTGGGTATTAAAACCTAGTAAAAAAAGTAAAAAGAATTTTAAATATAAAAATAGTATTACAATATATTTAAGTTGTGATCAATATAAGATACCTGTAAAGATTATTAATGAAGCTAAATTTGGTAAATTAATATTGAATTTAGAATCACATGAATTGCAATAATCATTTGACTTTAATTTTCGTAAAGTGACTTTTTCCAAAAATAAAATAAAAAGACAGGAATTATAATTATTGACCCTACAATAATTGATATACTAAAATTTGATACAATTCCAAAAAGGAAAAAAGTGACAAGTTGGATAATTGGTGCAATAATTAAAAATGCAAAATTAACTTCAAATATTGCTACAGCATAAATTAATAATATTAATAATATAATTCCTGATACCAAAATCATATGGAATCTTTTTAAAATAGAGTCGTTTTTTGAAGGTAATTTATGAATAATTCGAGGTGCATTTTTAATATGTTTGCTGCAATAGTAAATAGCTTTATCCTGAAGCATTCCTGTTTTATATTCATGCAATGTTATGTGTACTTTGGTTTTTGCACTTCCACAAACAACGCAGGGTTGTTTTTTTATATGTGGCTTAATGTTTTGCCAGGCTCCCAAAAGAATGATAATTTCAAGAAGCACCATAGCTATTATTATAAGAAGATTTTCTTTTTTTTTGAAAATACTATTTAATATTTTTTTATCCATTATTTTTAATTCTTTTAAAATAATAGACTCAACTCCAAATGAAAAGGAATTGAGTCTATTGTGAAATTATTTATCTTCGGCAATTCTTTTTAATGTTTCTACCAAAACATCCCAGAATTTACTTACAGTATCTATTTGTACTTCCTCAGATGGAGAATGAGGATTATTAATAGTTGGTCCAAAAGAAATCATATCCATTCCGGGAACAGTTTCACCAATTAAACCGCATTCAAGTCCGGCATGAATGGCTTTTGCTTCCGGAGTTTTGCCATATAAATCTTCATATACTTTTGTCATAAATTTTAAAATAGGAGATTTAATATTAGGATTCCAACCCGGATAATCTCCGTGTCCTGATATTTCACATCCGGCAAGATAGCCAACACTTCTGACTTTTTCTGCTAATTCCTGTTTTCGACTTTCTACTGAGCTTCTATGGCTCATAAGAATTTCAAGATGTTTATCAGCAGTAACAATTGCTAAGTTTGTTGATGTTTCAACAAGTCCATCTATTGCGGCACTCATTGATTTTACGCCGTGTGGAATTGCTTTTATAAGGTATGAAAATGTTTTCTGAAATTCTGCAGAAAATACTTTATCCGGATAGATTTCATTAGTTTCTAACCCAATAGTAACACCTGATTCCGCCCCTTCAAATTCAGCATTGATTAATGTTTCATATTCAGCAACTATTTTCTGTGCTTCTTTAAAACCTTTTTCACTTATTACAAATGAGCATTCTGCTTCTCTTGGAATTGCATTATGCTTTGTTCCACCCTGAAAATAATATAATTTTGCACTAGTTTTGTCCGCAATTTTACTAAAGACTCTGTTTAACTGAATAATTGCATTTGCTCTGAGTTTATGAATATCTAAACCAGAGTGACCGCCCTTAAAACCGCTAATTTTCAAAGTAGCAGCTTTTAGCCCTTTGGGAGTATCTTCAAAAGTGATTTCTTTTTTAAAAGTAGTGTCTTTGCCACCGGCACAACCAATATAAAGAGCACCATCTTCTTCGGAGTCACAATTAAGAAGAATGTCAGCGGTTACAAAACCATTTTCTAATTCTGTCGCACCTGTTAAACCGGTTTCTTCATCTATTGTGAACAAAAATTCCATTGCAGGATGAATTATGTCTTTTGATTCCATTACGGCGAGACCAGCAGCAATACCAATTGCATTATCTGCTCCGAGTGTAGTACCATCAGCTTTTACAAACTCTCCATCAATAAGCATTTTGATAGGATCTTTGCGAAAGTCGTGTTTTACGTCTGCGTTTTTTTCACAAACCATATCAATATGTCCTTGAATACATACTTTTTTTGCATTTTCAAAACCAGCAGTTGCAGGTTTAGTTACCAGTACGTTACCTATCTTATCTCTTCTTACAGGCAAACCTAGGTTTTTTGCAAAATCAACAAGAAACTGCATAGCTTCTTCTTCGTGTTTAGATTCTCTTGGTATTTGGTTAATATCATAAAAATGTTTCCATAAGCGTTCTGGTTTTAATCCTTTAAAAACATAACTCATAATTTTCTCCTCTATATTGTTTTAGACTGGATTAACAAGATTAACAGGAATTTCATCCGGTTTATCATATTAGTTCCGTCTGTTGTTTTATATTTCATTGATTCTAAAATATTACGTTGTTAAAACTTTTTTTATAATGGTGAAAGCCTCATCAATTTCATCTTTAGTAATTGTTAAAGGTGGTGCTATCCTTATTACATTTTCATGTGTTTCTTTTGCTAGAATTCCTTTGTCCTGAAGGTTTTCACAAAATTTTCTTGCTCCACCGGCATCTTTTTTTAGTACAATACCAATCCAAAGACCTTTGCCACGATAAAAATCTACATAAGGACTGTTGATATTTTTAAGTTTGTCCATTAAGTATTCACCCAATTCGGCAGATTTTTCTATAAGTTTTTCATCTTTTAAAATATTTAGAGCTTCTCTTGCAACAGCACAAGCGATAGGATTACCACCGTAAGTTGAGCCATGATCACCTGGATTAAAAACACCTAAAATTTCTTCAGAGGATACTACAGCGGATACCGGATACATACCTCCGGAAAGTGCTTTGCCAATAATTGTCATATCAGGTTTTACATTTTCATGTTCACTTGCAAACATTTTACCTGTTCTTCCAAGTCCACTTTGAATTTCATCTGCAATTAAGAGTATATTGTTTTCTTTACATAGTTCAGAAGCTTCTTTTAAAAATCCTTTTCGTGGAACGACAACACCACTTTCACCTTGTATTGGTTCAGTCATGAAAGCTACAGTGTTTTTTGTAATTGCGTTTTTTAATGCATCAATATCTCCATAAGGAATAATTTTAAATCCGGGTGTAAAAGGACCAAAACCATCTTGATATTGTGCTTCATCAGAAAAGGATATAATTGTTACTGTTCTGCCATGAAAATTTCCGCCACAAACAATGATTTCTGCTTTGTTATCTTCAACACCTTTTATTTTATATCCCCATTTTCGTGCCGCTTTAATTGCTGTCTCAACTGCCTCTGCACCTGAGTTCATCGGCAACATTTTTTGATAACCAGTTGCTTCACATAATTCTTTTGCGAATTCCGGTAATTGGTCATTTCTAAATGCTCTGGAAGTCAGAGCAAGTTTTGCTCCTTGTTCTTGAAAAACTTTAACGAGTCGTGGATGGCAATGTCCCTGGTTAACTGCTGAGTAAGCAGCAAGGAAATCCATATATTTTTTACCTTCAACATCTTCTACCCAGATTCCTGATCCCTTAGTTAATACGACATTAAGAGGCTTATAATTATTTGCTCCGTATTTTGATTCCAGTTCAATACAATGTTTTGTTGATTTCATATATTCATCCTTTCTTAATTTGATTTATGTATATAGAATATTTAATATAATATTTGTTGTAAATTTTTTTTAATATTTATTTTGGAATAAAATCTAATTATTTAAAAGTGATGATACAAACTATTTTAATTGAATTCTAACTCAATATATTATTATTTAATTTGTGGTTGTGAAAAAATAAACATTATTCATTGCTTAACACATAATGTTTTTGATTTTAATTATATAAAATTGTAATTATTGTTGATTATTAATCATTATTGTCATAATCTTACAATAAGGTAATTATTGATATTATAGCAGGGAAATAATAACAACCCCATTGTTATTAGTAGATTAATTTATCCCACCTATTGCCGTTTGTCGTATCTACACCCTGCTATATTTTTATTATATTCTATTTATCATCAGTCTGTTAAGTTCTGACCTTGTATATCATATTTTATTAGTTTAATTTTCATTTACTTTTTTAAAGGTAGTTTCAAAAGAATTATGACAAAATTGAAAATCAACAGGATTAATTGGATGGAATTGTAGAACAACAATTCTGTTAATCCATTTTAAAACAAGGAGACTATTATGGTGAATGCTCAGAGAGTTAAAAAATATTTTAAAGAAAATAGAGATAAGTTAAGGACAGAGGTAATTGCACTTACTACAGAAATGGTTAAGGAAAAAACTGTAAATGTTGTTTCAGAAAAACTTGGTGAACATCCTTATTTGAAATTTCGTGGAGAAGAATATAAAGTTGGAAATATTGTTAAAAAATTTCTTGATAAAATTGATGTACAATATGATGAATATGCACGTATGGAAGGTCGTCCAAATATAATTTGTGGAATTGGCAAAAATGAGAACGGCAAAAGATTATTAATGCCTGCTCATATGGATATTGTTCCCGCCGGAGAAGGTTGGGATACTGATCCGTTTGAAGTTGTTGAAAAAGATGGTATGTTGATTGGAAGAGGAACATTGGACAACAAAGGCCCGCTAGCTTCTATTCTTGTGGCTGGGAAAGTATTGAAAAACATGGGGCTTGATCAGGAAATTAATGGTCAACTTATGATTGCCGCACTGGCAGATGAAGAAGCAGAAGATCCGGATGGAATTGATTATGGTATTGGATATTTAATGGAAGAGGGTTTTATTGAGCCAACATGGGCGGTTATTCCTGATATTGGTGAAAATATGAAAAGAATAGATATTGCTGAAAAGGGCAGAACCGTATTCAAAATCAGTGCACAAGGAAAACAGGCACATGGTTCAACTCCGGAACGTGGAGTTAATGCTGTTTTTATGATGGCAAGACTTGTAAATGAAATAGAAAAAATGAAATTTAATTACGAAGTACATGATGTACTTGGTCACCCAAGCTTAAATCTGGGAGAAATGCACGGTGGGGCTGCTCCAAATATTGTACCTGGAACCTGTGATATCCTCATTGATATTCGAACTGTTCCAGGTATGACCAAAGATGGTGTTGTTTCACAACTCCAGGAATGTATTGATAAAGTTGAAAATGGTGATTTTAAAATCAAAGTGATGTCATGGAATGAACCACATGCTATCAGTCCTGATAATGAAATTGTAGATGCAATTAAAAAACACTCTAAAGATGTTCTTGGTATTGATCCTGAACCTTTTGGAATGGGCGGAGGAACTTATGCAAAAACACTTAATATGAAAAATGTTCTTGCCGTAGGTTTTGGTCCCGGTGATGATACTGCTTTTCATGTAGCTAATGAATATGTAGAAATTGATCAATTAATTGATTTTGCACTTGTTACTTGTTTGTTATCTCTTGATTTATTAGCATAATAAAAATAATATTGATTAGACTTAAAAGCCGGATTTATTCCGGCTTTTGTTTTAATAATTTTTGTTTACTGGAAAAATGAAAATATTATACGTATTTTAATATGTGTCATTTTAGTGTTTTTTATTTAGTGATATCATTTTGTTAATTATTAAAATAGGGAATATAGAATAATTAAATTTTTTAAAAAAAATAAATTTTTGTTTTTTTTAATATTAATCTGGACAGTATTTGTTGTAATTTTAAACCAATATTTTATTAATACGGCTAATGATTTAACAGAAATATATCTTTGGGGATTACACTTAGCATTGTTATTACTTGGTTACTGTTTGATATATTCTATATTGTTTAATAAAAGATCTAAAAAAAAATATCAAAAAATTTTAAATGATAATGAAATAAGTTATCGCTCCCTATTAGAATCAAGATCTATTGGGATTGGAATACTCCGAGATGAGAAATGGATTTATATAAATCACGCTTTTGAATCTAAAACCGGGTATGATAAAGAAGAGTTATATCATATCGATTTTGATAAATTTATTGTACATGAATATCAGAAACATATACGACAGATAATTTCACAAAAAATCAATGGTAGTGAGGAAATCAGGGATTATGAAATTCAAATTATTACTAAAAAAAATGAATATAAATGGTTTAATTTGAAAATTGATAGGATTGAATATTTTAGTAAACCGGCAATAATAGTGTATGCAATAGATATTTCTGAAAGTAAGAAACAGGAGAGAAAATTACGTAAATCTGAACAAAAATTATCATTGCATCTCGAAAACACACCTCTTGGAGTAATGGAGATTGATCAAGATAATAATATAATAGAATGGAATAAATCTGCGGCAAATATTTTTGGATACCAACTAAATATAAAAGAAGAGAATATTAATCTTTCGAATATTATTCCTAAAGAATCTTATTCAACTGTGATGGATAAATTTAATGAAGTAATTACCAACAAACAGTCAAATAGAGCAATTAATAGCAATATTAAAAAAGATGGATCTGTTATCATTTGTCAATGGTATAATACACCTTTAATTAATGAAACCGGAGAAGTCTTTGGAGTTGCTTCACTTGTTCAGGATATTACGGAAACTAAACAAATTCAACATGAATTATATCAAACTAAAGCTAATATCGAACAGGCAAATCTAAAACTTCAGAGAAATATTAGAAAAACCAAGGCATTGGCTGAAAAAGCAAATGATGCCAACAAAGCAAAATCAATTTTTCTTGCAAATATTTCCCATGAAATTCGTACACCAATGAACGCTGTTATTGGATTTTCTCAAATATTAATGAAACAAATAAATGACCAAAAACATATTAAATACTTATCATTAATAGAAAATAGTGCTACCGATCTTTTAAATATTTTGAACGATATTCTGGACTATTCAAAAATGGAATCAGGTGAAATTGAAATTCATACATCAAATGTTGACACAGGTTTACTAATTGATAAAATAAAAGCACGATTTGAAAATAAATGTGAAAAAAAGAATCTTGACTTTAAAATTCAAGTTGACAAAAAAATCCCGGATTATCTTATTCTTGACAAAACTCGCATAGACCAGATATTGAATAATTTAATTTATAATGCAATAAAATTTACAAAAATTGGTTTTGTTCATTTGTCTTTGTCTGTTCTGACAAATAAGTCAAAAACTGATAAGTATGATATTCAATTTAAAATTGAAGATACTGGAATTGGTATCCCAAAGGATCAACAGAGAAAAATATTTGAAGCTTTTAAACAACGAGATGGTCAAATACATGCTGAGTTTGGAGGAACCGGGCTGGGATTATCAATTGTCAAACAAATTGTCGAAGCATATAAAGGTACGATAAAAGTAGATAGTAGCAGAGGAAGAGGAAGTGTTTTTACAGTAACACTATACAATATATCAAAAGGTAAATCAGAGATTAGGAAAAAGAAAAAAAGTAAAAAGAAGGATTATAGTAATGTAAAATTTAAACCTGCAAAGGTTTTAGTGGCTGAGCCAAATGACTTTAATCGTATTCTGATGAAAAATATTTTAGAAAATCAACCTCTTTCAATTATCGAAGCAACTAATGAAGAAGAGTGTATTAATGCAATGAAAATGGAAAAACCTGAAATTGTATTCCTTAGTATCAGTAAAATGACAGGAATAAAAGCAGAAATAATTAATAAAATTAAGAAAGATGAAAAAATAGATACAATTCCGATATTAGCTATTACCCAAAACAATGAATCGACAGCAAATCTGATAGATATGGGATATAATAGTGTAATTGTTAAACCCTTAAAACATGAAGATGTATATAAAGGCATGGTAGCATTTTTACAAACTGTTATTAAGAAAAAACAAAGAAGTACAATAGGGAAAAAACCAAATATCCCGGAGAAAAAACTTTCGGCAGATATTAACAAAAATATTAAAAAAGTAGTTGAAATACTAAAAAGTAAATATTCTCTAAAATGTAAAAAATTAAGGAAAACGATTCTTATATCAGAAGTAGAAACCATTGCTAAAGAAATTTTTAACTTAGGTAAAGAATATAATCTTTGGATTTTAATAGATTGGTCGAATGCTCTTTTAGAAAGTTCTGAACATTTTGATTTAAATGATATTAAATTACATCTGGATGAGTTTGAAGACATTATAAAAGAGATTGAATTTTTTATTAAATAAATTATGTAATAAGAAAGAAAACCATATTTATGGACCAACAAAATTTAAAAAAAACACAAGCAACAGTATTGATAGTAGATGACTCAGTAACTAATATCCAGGTTATTGGTAGAATGTTGAGAGATAATGGTTGTGAAGTGGCAATTGGAATGGATGGTTTACAAGGAATCGAAATTGCAACGGAGATTATCCCCGATTTAATTTTATTGGATATAATGATGCCGGAAATGGATGGATATGAGGCATGCAAGCGGCTAAAACAAAATCCGAAAACTCAGGAAATTCCTATTATTTTTCTTACAGCAAAAGATCAATCAGAAGATATTATAAAAGGATTTGAACTTGGAGCTGTTGATTATATAAAAAAACCTTTTAGTTCTACCGAATTATTAGCACGAGTAGACACACATTTAAAACTTCATTGGACTATTATGAAATTGGAGCAGGCTTTAAAGGAGGTGAAAACTCTAAAAGGACTTTTACCAATTTGTGCAAATTGCAAAAAAGTACGTGATGATGAAGGATATTGGCAAAGTGTAGAAAAATATATCTCTGTTAGATCTGAAGCAAAATTTACTCATAGTATCTGCCCCGACTGTATTAAAGAGTTATACCCGGATTATTATGATTCAAAATACGGTAAAGGAAAAGACAAAAAAAAGTCAGAAAAATAAGTGTCACCTGCCGGCGAACATAAATCCAAATATTGTTGTGCCTCGTTTTCATTAATCACTTTAAATTCGTGCAAATGCTCTTATCGGTGAACCATCGGAATTCTCAATTTTTAATGGAATACAATTTAATTCAAAGGAATTGCCAATTAATTTATCCAGATTAGTCATATTTTCAATAATCAATATTTCCCTTTGAAGAAGCAAATGATGATTTGGAAGTTTAACATCGGTTAGCTTGTCGACTGAAATTGTATCAAATCCGAGTGCTTTTAGTTTGAATTTAAGTAGCCACTCAACAGCCTCTTGCGTTAAGACTGGAAATTCATCAAAGTAATGCGGTGTATTCCATTTTTCCTGCCACCCAGTATAAAAGAGGATAAAATCTATTTGTTCAATTTTCTCTTCTATTAAATTCAAAAATTCTAAACTAATTGATTTTTTTTTTGAACAATCAACAACAATCGCATTTCCTATGAATTTATCAATAGTAAAATCATTCAGTGAATTGGCATTGGAAATAATGTGTGACGGGGCATCAATATGTGTTCCTGTATGAGTACACATAGTCATATTTAATTCTGCAAATCCATCCTTTTCGATGGTGTTCCCTTGTTCAAATATTGGGGAAGTTGTTCCGGGATAAACTGTTATTTCGTTTTTCAAGGTATGGGTTAAATCTACAATCAATTGACTTTCCTTTTTATTTAATGAGGCACAACGTTTGTGTAAATGCTATTGTATATATTCCACCAATATGGCAGGATAAACACAATTGT
>JAOZSG010000224.1 GCA_029939785.1 Fidelibacterota bacterium
TTGATGATATTTTTAAACCTTGGTATCTTTACTGAAATACAGGCAGGAATGCCTGTGCTACATATTTTTTCTGTTATCAAAATAACGCTCTTACTTCCATAGAACCAATATGATAAATATCGCGATCAGGTTCATTCCACCCTTCATAATTTCCTCTGATACTTAAATGTTTTCCAATACGGTATTCAATTGATCCACCCCAGCCAAAGGTACTTCCTTCTCGTTTTCCATTACACATTTCCCAGGGAATTGGAGTATTTACAGGAGTGACTCCAACATTATTATACTCTAAAAATATTTTCCATCTACCCTTGTTTTTGATTTTTTTCTCATATTCCGGTCGAATTCCAATCAACTGTGCAGATGTGTTGGTTAAATCATCTTGTTTATCCTGGCTAACTGTTATGTTTAAAATAATATGATTTATACGATCGATCAAATATGTAAGTTTGTTCTTATTTTTAATGGAAAAAATATTTCTGTCACGTAGAGAATTGATAAATGATTCCCTTTTTATACTATTAAATTTCATTTCACTATTTATGGTTAATTTTTTAATCAATGGTCCTCTGTATTGTAATGAATACTCATCAAGTAAACTGTTTTCAGATCCTCGGACATCCAATTGACTTTTTCTGTTTGAATTTCTATAACGAAATTGAATATATCCACGTATTGATGGAATTCTATATCTGATATTCTGAGTAATAGTTCTGAAAAAATATGCCCAACTGGTATCTACTTCCGAAGGAGAATAAGTCCATTTGCCAAGCACATCATTATTACTTTTTATTTCTTGTTTTAGTCTTATATCAGTTAGAGAAGTAAGATTTTTAAATAGATTTGTTTGTAATTTATTTCCTGTAAAACGTAATCTAATTCCATTCTCCAGATTTGTTACAGGAGTTTTTATATTGGAAGGCAGAATTCTTAAAATATAATCACCTTGTGCATGTGGGATATAATCCGCAAAAGTGGAATCGTATAGGAATTCTCCTTTTCCCTCTCCGACATAAAAATACTGTTTTTCTTTTTTTACAGTTCGTTCTTTTTCGATTTTCATACTTGATTCCCAGGATATTGGAAATTTTTCAGGATTTTGTTTTATAAGGAGTGACATAAGTGAAAAATTAATATTTGGAATTGCATTATTGTCCAGATATTCTTTTGATCTATGAGTATAAGTCCATTCTGATGAAATAGTCTTCCAATTGATTATTTGCCCATTAAATTTAAAAAAATTCGACTTTGCTTCATCATTCCATGTTATTGTTTTATTTTCATCTTTTCTGAAATGTTGTTCAACCCGCCATTTAATTTTCTCATTTTTTTGTGATTCTAATCCATAGGTTTGCTCAAGAAATTTAAAATCCATTTCTTCATCTTCGGTTTCTTTTTTTTCATAATATACTTTTGAATATGGGGATAAATTATATATATCGAAACTCATTGATCCTTTACGTCTCAACCAGTATTGATTTAAATTGGCTGTGCTTGACCGAGTGTATTCCTGAAAGAATTCACTATGTTTCAAAATTTTATAATTTAAAGTTGTATGGACTTTATATCTATTTGAATTAAAATCATCCATTTCAAAAGAACCTGTTGATATTTGGCATGTGAAATTTTGGTTGAAATTATAATTCAGAGCAGACTCAAAAACTTTACTTCCCTGAGTTGAATCGGATTCCAAATTCCATTTTCTTTTAAATTCAATCTCATGATTTCTGTCAATAGGTGAAAATGTTTTACTCTCCTGATTAATACTATTCGTTAATGAAATTTGTCCTAATTTTGATTCCCCTGATTTCCATTCAACATCCAGAGCAAAGGCATTTCCTTTATTATTTTCATCATCAATGTTTGAAAACGTATTATTATCCATTACGGATTGTGCAAGTTCTGTTCTTATTTTCAACTTCTGAAAAGGTGAAATTTCCCCGGATATATGATAAAGTCTTTGATCTTTTGGAAGTTTCATAGGTTTTGCAGGAAGATATCTGGCTTCTTCTATATGGTTTTTGGGAGTTGAAGGATCAAATTTATCAATCCATTCAAAATATATGTTATTTCCATCATAAATTTTTCGATATTCACCATTTTGACCAATATTATAAAAAAATGCAGAATGAGTACCAAGACCTGCTCCGATAAATATTAATATTGAATCCTGATATAAATATGCTCCAATACTATCTTCTACAATTGTTGATTGATAGGCTTTATTTTCATCATCTCCAATATTTTTCAGATAGATTTTGTCATTTGCATCCAGGGTCAACTCAATTGGATTCTCTTTATCATCGGATTCATTAATAATTCCGGCAGAGATCTGAACTTTATCATTGAAAAATGTTGATTTCGATTTTGCATACCAGATGTTTTTTTGATAAATGAGATCAGAATATTGGAAATCTACAGTAATGCGGGAATCGGTTGTAATCAATTGTTTTGCCATAAAATTAATTTCACCAGTTGAATAATCTATAATATATTCATTATTTTCACCTCGTTTAAGTTGTTCACCGTTTATCCAGACTTTCTCTGTTCCTGCTAAAACAATTATTGCTGTTTCTCCATTTTTACCGGTAAGTTGATAAGGTCCCTGGTTACCTTCTGAACCTATGATTTTATTTGTATTAAACTGACCTTTTGAAACAGCACCACCTAATATTGTTTTGTTGAATCCTCTGTTGCTTTCACTGTATATTCCTTGTAGTTTTCTTTCGTAAAAACCATATTTTCCTTCAGACATGGATAATTCATAATCACCAAAAATAATATTTTCATGTTTCATACCAAGTTTAATATATACCTTATCAATCTCATTTAATGTCTGTGTATTTCCTTCAGGTTGAATCGGTATATTTTTATCTGAGAGTGCTCCTGCAATAGTAATATCTTTTGCAAGATTTCCCTGTAATTCGAGATTTAGCCCTGATTGGAGAGACATTCCATTTTCACTACCCATAGTTACACCACGATATAGTGTTCCGGATTTCAGGAAATCAAGATCGGAGGATGTTTGTCTGTTTTTTTTCTTTGCAATCATTGTTTTTCCAGATTTATCTATCGTATTTTTTTCAGGCAAATAAGTTTCGGGAAAGGGATTCAGGATATTTTGAATAGGAAGGTCAATATTAAAATAATTGTATTTTATGATTATTCTATTTGTATCAGAAGCACAAAAACCGGATATTTCTCCTTTGTGTGGATTTATTGATAATGTGTCAATATTTAGAGGATATTTTAATGAAATAGTTTTAATTGATTCTTTAATGATATACTTATTCTTTAATGTGATTATTGTATCAGATGGAAATATTATAAGTGTATCACAGGAGGATTTCATCTGTGCTTCAATAGACAATGAAGAAAGGAAATATATTAAGATGATAGTAAATATTTTAATAGATGATTTTATAATAGTTTCCTGTTTGTAGGCTTTTCCGGTTTTATTTGATATTGCATTTCAATATTGTTCCACTAATCTCTAATAAATATAAAAAGTCATCAATATAATATCCATCGGTAAATATATATTCATCAATATTATTATTAATTATTAATGATTTCCAGTTTTTATTTTCAACAGAGTAATAATAAAAGCGATTGGAATCTGAAATAACAAGAAAATCATTTCCAATCATTATGAGATTTTTAGGATTAATTTTATTTTGTGAAGAAATAATATCAATAGGATTTCCAAAACTATCATACTTTACAATGCGTCCGGATTTTTCCAGGATTAAGATATTATCATCTTCATCAATATGGATATTTATTGGATTAATTATACTGTATTCTTCATATTCAACGCCACCAAATTGTAATATAATTTCGTTATGTAAATCAAGTTTAAAGATTTCTGAAATTTCATTTTCCAGGATGAAAATCATTCCATTATTTCCTACTGCTAATGATTTTGGATAAAATAAATATAGGTCATTTTCCTGAGAAGGATAAGTTGAAATAAAATTCAGAAGCCTGTCATATCTCACTAATCGGTGGTTATTATAATCAGCAACAATAATATGCAATCCTGATGAAATACATAAATCAGATGGAGTATTCAAATTATTGTCATTCCAGCCATATCCACCAATTTTGTTTAAAATTTCACCTTTATTATTTATTGCAAAAATTTCATGTCTGGATTGTTCCAGGATATAAATATTTCCAAAGTTTGAACAAACAATTGATTTAAATTGCAGACCGGATTTTTTATGATTTGGAGTTATAACACTATTGATTGTTATTTGTGAATAAAGAGTATTAAATAAAAGAATGAGTATTGGAATAATAATTTTAATTTTCACGATATATCCTACAAATTATGATAAACTCGTAAAAAGTATTTCTAACCGCAAGGCTCGCAAAGAACGCAATGATTAAGATTATACTCCTTTACGATTAGCGGTTAATTTTTGACTTTTTACAAATCTGTCAATTATTGTTATTTCAGAATTGAATTTAGGATTATTAATGAATGAGATAAAGGAAAAAGTTGTGTTATTTTTACGTGTTTGGTGGGAGGTCTTTTTTTAGTAATTAAAGTCTGAATAGTTGCAAAAACTAAATGTTTTTTTGTTTTACTTGTTCTTTCATTACACGAAATGCATTTGGATACATTTTTTCTAAACAATGTGGGCATACACCACTTGTAAAATTAATATTAAGATGTTTAGTAAAATATTCTTCAATATTTTCCCAATTTCCTTCATCATTTCTTACATTTTTACAAGTTGTACAGATTGGCAGGTTTGTATCTAATAATTTTGATTGTGATAATATTAATTGTAATTCATCCAGTAAAATATCGCGTTGTCTTTCTACCTTGTGCTTATAAAGACCTAATTCAATTGCTGTTAAAAGTTGTTGGTCATTTATAGGTTTTACAATATATCCAAAAGGTTCTGTCACTTTTACACGATTAATAATTTCACTATCATGGTAGGCTGTTATGTAAATTACGGGTTTTTCAAATTGGATTCTAATCTTTTCAGCAGTTTCAATTCCATCCATTTCACCATCAAGGACTATATCCATTAGTACGATATCAGGATTATAAGTTTTCATTAAACTTAGTGCTTCTTCGCCTGAGCTACAAACAGCAGCTACGTTATATCCTACACTAATTAACTTTTGCTGTAAATCTTTCGCTACAAGTAATTGATCTTCAACAATTAAAATTGATTTCGATTTTTTGTCTATCTTTTTTTTATCCCGCAAATAATTATCCATATTCAGTACCATTTTTCTTAAATTATTAATATTGCTTATGTTTACTATTTTTATATAAAATCTCTAATTATTAAATAACATTTTTTACAATTTTTTTTCAGCGACGAATGATAACATATATAAATTTTTTTTAATATCAAATAAAAAAAATAATATTTTTCAATTAATTTTATTAATATAAATTTTGATACGTTATTTTATTGTAAATTAATTAGTTGTATTAAATAAAATTATTCATAAGAACCATTTTATTTTAGCGATAATATAAATTATATACTAATTTTATAAAACAAAAATCGACCTGTTTTTTTACTCTATTTTTGCTCGGATAAAAATTGCAAAAGGAGTATTATATTATAATTACTATTTTTTTTAAAGCAATCGTTTGTCTTTTTTTTTATTTTTTTCCATTTAAAAAATTAAAACTTGTTGATTTTAAAGTTGGGTTTAATATATTTAAAGAAAACAGATAGTGTCATCCGCCAGCTGGCGGATATGAAAAAATGAAAAAAAATTAGACAGGATTAACATGATAAACAGGATAATAAAATCGTTATCCAGTAAATCCTGTT
>JAOZSG010000225.1 GCA_029939785.1 Fidelibacterota bacterium
ATCCGACACATGTGTCGGATTGAAACGACACTTTTATTAAATAAAAAACACACTCTCGACGACAAAATTCTTGGCATAAATATTGTTTAATAAATATTCAAGATTTTTGATAAAATATGTGAACGGAATAAATTACATTTTCTCCCACCAATATAACGTAAAACACTGCCCCCCAAAAAAATAACCGAAAATAACTTTCGCCCTGGAAGTAACTTTTCGGTTTTCTTTTTATAATGTGTCTTGAATTAAGTAAGAAATATAATGGTAATGGAGGACGCAAAAAAGCCAACCCATATTACCTAAAACGATTTGTTATACAACTCATTTATTTTTTTTACACTTCTTATAAAATAATCTTTGGAAGGGTTTCGCGAGAGGTTTGAGAATGAGTCAGGAAACGATGGGAATATAACAAAACTCATCAATTCTTATTCGTAAATCAATAGTGTTATTATACTGAAATAATAGACAATTGATTTCAGCCACAGGTGGCGACTCTATTTGTAATAACATTTAGCCACTCAAAAACCCAGTACCTTTAGGTACAATACTATTCAATCAAATCTAAGACAATTGTTTATGGCAAATACGAAACCTTGAAGATTTTAAAAAAAGTAGTTGGTTTTTATAATTATCTTGATTATTCTACAGTTATGAAACTATCGAACCTTGCAAAAATATTTAAAGCTCTATCAAATGAACAAAGGTTAAAACTATTTAGAATGGTTTATGATTATCAGGAAGTCAATATGAAACCTGAAGAAACTCTTAGTTGCTGTCCTGGAATGCAAAAAACATTTACAAAAGCTTGTGCTTGTATGAATATATCGCGTTCCACAATTTCACACCATTTAAAAGAATTACAAAATGCTGATCTAATTACTTGCACACGTAATGGTCAAACTTATGAATGCAAGGTAAATGATGAAGTTTTAGAAGAAGTGAAAAAATTTTTGGAATAAAAAAATTTAATCATTTTTTAGTTCGATAATATCAAAACAATAAAATAAATCTAAAGGATAAAATTAATGTTTAGGGGTTTTCAAAGTTTTATTGATTTTTTCTCACAAAATAATTATACACATCTATTATTGAAGGGAAAATGGGGATTTGAAAAAGAAACTTTGCGTATAAATCCTCAGGGAAAATTAGCATTAACTCCCCATCCAAAACAATTTGGTGATAAAACAACTCATCCCTATATCACTACAGATTTTTCAGAGAGTCAGTTAGAGTTAATAACTCCTCCTTTTAATTCTATTGAAAAAGCTTATGATTATTTAGAGGTAATACACAGAAAAGTCATAAATAATTTGGATAATGAATTACTTTGGCCTTTTAGTATGCCTGGTAATCTTCCTGATGAAAATACTATTCCAATTGCTAGATTTAATAATACAAAAGAAGGAAAAGAAAAAGAGATATATCGTAACGGTCTGGCATTACGATATGGGAAAAAAATGCAAATGATTTCAGGTGTACATTATAACTTTTCATTTGGCAATGATTTTTGGGAATTATTACATAAACAATCTGAGAAAAATATTGATAAACAAACTTTTATCAACAATTCATATTTTCGACTCGCAAGAAATTATCTCAGGTATCGTTGGCTGTTATTATATTTATTCGGAGCATCTCCTATTGCAGATAATACTTATAATCAAACCATATTACATAAATTAAATTTATATGATGCATGTTGTCCAAATCGTAAACTTAATAGTTATATTAAAAATACAACTACTTTACGTATGAGCCCTTTAGGATATGTAAACGAACAACAAAATAAACAGAAAATTTCATGCAATAATCTTGAGGACTACATAAATGATCTTAAAAAACTGTTGAATATGAAAAGTCCTCACTTCAATAAATTTGGAATTTTTCGAGATAATCAACAAATCCAGTTAAATGACAATATTCTTCAATTAGCTGCTGAATATTATTGCCCTATACGTTTCAAACAACCAGATATTGGAGATGAGACTCCTTTAGATGCACTATTAAGTCACGGTATTGATTATATAGAAATTCGTACTTTTGATCTTGATCCATTTGATAAAACCGGTATTAGTTTGCAGCAACTATATTTTGTACATGTTTTTATGCTTTATTGCCTTTTTGAAAACAGTCCAAAGTTTACCTCAATGGAAGAGGAAATCATTGATCAAAATATCTATAAAACATCTTTAAAAGGAAGAAAACCAAATCTAAAATTAACTTCATATTCTAATACACCAATAACTCTACAGGAATGGAGTAAACAATTATTTGTAAAATTGAAAAATATTAGTCAATTATTGGATAAAAATTCGGGTAACTCAAAATATAGTGATAGTGTTGATTTACAATTTCAAAAAATATTAAATCCTGAGTTAATTCCATCTAATCAAATTATTAGAGAAATGAATAAAAACAATGAATCATTTTCTCAATATGGAATCCGAAAAGCCAAAGAATATACCGACTATTTTAGACAATATAATCACAGGAACAATTAAATGGGAAATACGCCAAATTTTAAAAATGCTGAATATGCCAGACTTGAACTCTCAACACAAATTCTAATTAATGAAGCTCTTTCAAGAAACATTAAAGTTGATATTATTGATATTAAAGATAATTTTATTCAATTATCTAAAAACAACAAAACAGAATATATAAAACAGGCTACCAGAACCTCACTCGATTCATATATTGCCCCATTAATAATGGAAAACAAACATGTTACAAAAACTATTTTAACTAAAGCAAATGTTAGTGTTCCATTTGGTAGGCAATACTCTTGTGAAGATTCTGCATTTTTAGATTTTGAACAATATAAAAGTTTGAATATTGTGATAAAACCAAACAGTACTAATTTTGGGATCGCTGTTACGATATTAAGAAATATCTGGACAATCGAAGATTATAAACAAGCCATTATGAAAGCCTTTAATCGGGATGATTCAATTTTAATTGAAAAATATATTGAGGGAAAAGAATATAGGTTTTTAGTAATTGATGATGAAGTTACCGGAATTCTACATCGTGTTCCCGCTAATATTACTGGTGACGGAAAAAGTACAATAGAAGAATTGGTATATATAAAAAATGAAGATCCTTTACGTGGAAAAGGCTATGTTACTCCTCTGGAAAAAATCATGCTTGGTCAGTTTGAAGATGAATTTCTAGCAGAACAAAATAAAAATTTTCAAACAATTCCAAAGAAAAATGAAATAATATTTTTACGTAAAAATTCAAATATTAGTACCGGTGGTGATAGTTTGGATTTTACGGATAAAATTATTGATGAATATAAACAAATAGCAATTGAAGCAACAAAAGCTGTTGGAGCCAGGATTTGTGGAGCAGACATTATAATCAATGATATTACTCAACCTCCAACAAAAGAAAATCATAGTGTTATTGAACTAAATTTTAATCCGGCAATTCATATCCATTGTTTTCCATATAAAGGAAAAAACAGACATCCTGAAAAAAAAATTCTTGATTTATTAGGTTTTGGAGAATTTAATGCTTGAAATTAAAAATCTATCAAAAACTTATAAAAAAGGAAATGTAAAAGCTCTTGATAATGTTTCTCTATCTATAAATGAGGGTGAATTTGTTGCATTACTTGGACAAAATGGAGCAGGAAAAAGTACATTAATAAATATTCTTGCAGGTAATGTGACAAAAGATAATGGTACTGTAATAGTTGGCGATTACAATTTGGATAAAAACGAACTGGAAACAAAGAAGATACTTGGAATTGTCCCTCAGGAAATTACTTTTGACTTTGTTTTTTCTGTTGGAGAAATTCTCAAAAACCAATCCCTCTATTTTGGTATTAAAGAAAATCAAAAATATATTGATGAATTACTAGCAACCTTAAGTTTATCAGAAAAGAAAGATGCAAAATCACGTGGTCTATCCGGAGGTATGAAACGACGTTTACTCATTGCTAAAGCATTAGTTCATCGTCCTAAATTATTAATTTTGGATGAGCCTACAGCTGGAGTTGATATTGAATTAAGACGATCATTATATGATTTTTTAAACCAACTACATCAACAAGGTACTACAATAATTTTGACAACACATTATCTGGAGGAAGCAGAAAAACTTTGTGATCGAATTATTATTATTAATGAAGGTAAAATTATTGCTGATGATTCAAAAAATAAATTAATGGATACCTTGGGAAACGAGGCAATGGTTGAATTAAATTTTGATAATAAAAAGGAACTATCTGATTTTCATTTTCTTACAAGTTATTCTCCGGTTATGAAAAATTCAAAAACATTACAAATGAAAGCAAGTAAACAGAATATTGCTGATATTTTTTACAGAATATCCTCAAATAAAGTAAAATTCTCAAATTTTAAAATTGAACCCCAAAAACTTGAAGATGTGTTTCTAACATTAATCAATGATGAAAGTAATAAATGAAATCAAATTTTCTTTTCTATAATCCCACTGGGTTTTTTGGTCTTTTCAAGCGAGAAGTAAAAAGATTCATGAAAGTTTATATACAGACATTATTAGCTCCATTATTATCAAACATGCTTTTTTTAGGAGTTTTTGGTGGAATGTTGAAAACCAGACAAGTCGGTATTGAAGGAGTTGACTATTTACATTTTTTGGTTCCAGGTTTATCAGCAATGGGAGCAATATTTGCTGGATTTCAAAATCCTTCTTTTTCAATAATTGTTCAAAAATATAGCGACACATTAAAAGATTTAAATAGTTATCCTCTATCAAATTTTGAAAAAACCTTAGCTTTTGTATTAGGAGGTACAGTTCGAGGAACATTGATTGGAATTTTAACCTATATTGCAACAATCCCTTTTGTAGGGTATTCTATTAATAATCCATTAATATTTTTTGGAATGTTAATTGTTCTTTCTTTTATCTTTTCCTCTTTAGGCGTAACTGTCGGATTGGTCCTCAATAATTTTGAAAAAATGAATTTTTTATTGGCAATTATACTAACTCCGCTTGCTTATTTTGGAGGAGTTTTTTTTGAAGTATCACAGTTACCAGGAATTTTATCAAAAATTATAATTGCAAATCCGCTTTATCCACTAATCAATATGGTCAGGTTTGGATATCTTGGAGTTCATGAAGGTTCAATAGCAATTCAATCAATATTTATTAGTATAATGTCATTCATAACATTTTTTATTGCATTTTTACTTCTAAAAAAAGGTGTTGGTCTCAGAAATTAATAATGTCCTCAGTATATTAAACACTCTTCTTTTTACTTTCATCTTATTCTTTTAAATTTCAGCCAGTTATTTATAAACAACCAATTATACAGGAATCATTAATGAAAAAAACTTTTAAAATACTTTCAATTTTATATTTATTATTTATTGTTTATTATTCAATTAAACCAATAACCAGTGATTCAATAATTTCGCAATATAAATTAACAGATTCTGGAATGATATTTCATTTAGCAGGATATCTGGTTCTCAGTTCTGTATTGTTTTTGTCTTTTTCTGACAGAATTAGCATTTTTAGAGTCTTTTTTTTATGTTTGGGTTTAAGTGTATTTCTTGAATTAACTCAAATATTCATTGAATATCGGAATTTTAATTATTTTGATATCATTGGAAATGTTATTGGGCTTTTTTCCTTTTTATGTATATTTACTTTACTTAATAAATTTTATCCGACACTGATAAAAAATAATTAGGTTAGATCTTATATTGTAGATGTTTTTGTTAAGCCAAAAGCAGGCATTCATTTTTTTATATAACAAGATAACTGTTGTAGAAAATGTGT
>JAOZSG010000226.1 GCA_029939785.1 Fidelibacterota bacterium
AAATATTCCTTACAGAATGAACAGATTCAGTTGGATTTATTTCATTTGTTCCAAAACTACCATATTCCATGGTAACTCCAAATTAATCAATTTTTTAATTTCTTTTGTAAATTCATCAATGTTTCATTCATTATTTGAGAAACTCTTGATTCACTAATGGCAAGTATTTGACCAATATCACTCAATGTTAATTCCTCATAATAATATAATGCAAGAACAACCCTTTCTCGTTCAGGTAATTCCTTTATATATTGTTTTAATTCTTTTTTTAAACTCAATTGTTGAAGTTCAACATCCGGTTGGCTTTGTTTATCGTCAGGTATGATATCTTTTCGTGTAAAGGAATCTTCACTATCACTACCGCCTATTTTTTCATCAAGTGAAAGAGTAAAACTCAGAGACATGATACTTTGAATTTTATATAATTCTTTAACAGTTATATTTAAATATTCACAAATTTCACTGTTAAGTGGTTCTCTGCTTAACTGTGATTTTAATGTGTCTGTTGCACTTTTTACTTTTGTGATTTTGTCTATTTGATTACGACTTAATACTCCGGATTTTCTAATAGCATCAACAATTTCTCCATGGATTCTTTTATATGCAAAAGTTTTGAAAGTTACACCCATATCAAGTTTAAATCTTTCAATGGAGTCAATTAAACCTACAATGCCATATTGATTTAAATCGTCTTTACGTAAAATTGTGTTACTTGGAATATTTATTCTTCCTACGATATATTTTACGAGTGGTAAATATTTTTTAATTGCATCTTCTTTTTTCTTAGGATCACCTGTTTTGATATATTCTGCAATTTCTAGTTCCGCTAATTTAAATTGACCTTTATTATTCATTATTCAGCCTCTTCTTCATTATCTTCGTTCTCAGTATTTATTTCTTCAATATTTTCATTTTGAACTTGTAAATGTTCTTTCATGTTATTATTAATCAAAACCCATTTTAATAATTGACCACTCATTGAAAAAACAAAAAGTATACCGAGAAATACAATAGAACTTCGAACAAAACATGTGAATAAACTTATTTCACTATTTAATGTACCTAAAATAAATGAGAACAGTGCAATAGACAAAGATAATAAATATATTACTTTAGTCATTAATCATCTCCTATACTAATATCTTTATTTGCCAATACTCTATCAAAATATTTTTCCCCTTTATCAAATCCGGAGTTAGGAAGTTTGAGAATATTTCTTGTAATTATTTTTAATGTTTTTGCAGAGTCAGAGTTTGGATATTTGAGTATAAATGGTGTCTGTGTTCTGATTGAATATTTTATCGCTCCATCTTCCAACAGACATCCACCAAATACAATATGATTATGAAGAAATCTTCTAACCATTAAATCCATTTTTTTAAATAATGACTCTCCCTCACTCGCATTTTTAACCATATTTACAACTAACATAACTGGCATAAATTTATTTGCTTGTTTTATAATTTTAATCATTCCATAGGCATCTGCTATTGAAGAAGGATCTAAAGTAACAGTAACAATAACTTTATTTGCTCCGAGGACAAAAGGTAACACCTGTTGATGAATTCCTGCACCGGAATCAACGATAATATAATCATAATCACCCTCATATTTCGAAAACAGAAGTCTGAGTTTATCAATTATATCATCACCCATATCTATTAAATCGGTTACTGCTGATGATGCCGGTAATACATGTATACCTTCAGGTCCCTTAATTATTACATCTTTTAATGTTTTTTTCCCTGATAGGACATCTGCGAGTGTATTTTTAGGTCGTAAACCCAGAAATAAATCAATATTTCCAAGATGAATATCTGCATCGAATAAAAGAACCTTCTTTTTAAGAGTACTTAGTAAAATAGCAAGATTAACACTTAAATTTGTTTTACCTACCCCACCTTTTCCACTTGTTACAGTAATGACGGTTGTTTTTTTATCTTGAAGATTAGAATTTCCAAATTTAAAAAGATTGTTCGAATAATTTGTCATTTTTTATTACCTATTGAGATTTGATTCTATTTTTTCCCAAATATATCTATCATTGTTAATTTTTATATCATTTGGAATAGATTGACCAATTCCATAATAATAAACCGGGAGATTTGCTGCTTTTACCATTGACACAACCTTTCCTGGAAAATGTATCTCATCTATCTTTGTAATAATCATGCCATTTACACCAAGACTGCTATATATTTGAGAAAATTCACGAACAATTGCTGAGTCTGTAGTACTACTTAATACTAAGAGTTTCTTCATATTTTCAACTTGTAAAAAATAATTTTCCATTTCTGATATATATTTTTTATTAAAAGGACTTCTTCCCGGAGTATCTACAAGTATGATATCAAATTTGCGTAAATTATCAATAGAATCGGAAAATTTTTCCGTATCTCGAACTTCAATTACAGGTATTGATGTCAAATTTGAGAATTTTTTTAGAGCTTCTGTAGCCGCCATTCTATAGCAGTCAGTTGATATAATTGCAACCTTTTTATCCTGTGTAATTTCTCGATTTGTAGCCATTTTCATCAAACTTGTTGTCTTTCCCGTTCCGGCAGGTCCTATTAATGAAAACACTTGTTGTTCATTATTATCTGAAAACAATTTACGTGAATTGAATAAACGACAAATTTGGGCTTCTAAACTTTCTATTATTACTTCTGATGAAATGTTTGGAATATTTTCTAGTCTACTATAAGTATTCATTAAAAATTCAACTGCATCAATACTATTGATTCCTGTTCTTTCAAGAGATTCCCTTATCTTGTTATATGTTTTTGGAAGTTCAGGAAATAATATTTTTTTTATATATCCATTTAATTTTTCAATTTCATTCCCAATATAGGAAATTTCAGGTGAATTCAATTTATTGTTTAACCCTTGATAAGTTTTTTTCCTTTTATGAGAAAAATTTATATTTGAGTTTATCTTTAAATTAGCTTTATTTTTTTGAGGTAAAGAAAATTCTTCATTGCCGGCAATAACTCTAACCTCAATAATATTTTTTTCTTCTGAAAAAAAACCACCACTTTTTGTTTCTTTTGAATCTAAGATAATTACATCTTCTCCAAGTTCAGTTTTTGCCTTATCTAATGCTTCTTGATATGTTTTTCCTGAATAAATTTTAGGCTTCATTTGGATACCCTATTTCTCCCATTGTTTTTATTTCTGTTTCCGGTGTTATCTCTGAAAATGATAAAATTGAAATATTTGGTAATATCGGTTCGATAAAATTCTTAACTGTATATCGAATTGGCGGTGAAACTAAGATTATGGGCTGCATTCCTGTTTCTGACATTTTTTCAGCCTTATCAGATATTGTTTCAAATAACTTATTAACTTGTTTTGGTGTAAATCCAAGATTATGACTATGCCCATTTCCATTTTTTAATACTTGCATTATATGATCTTCAAGCCTTGGATCAAAAGTAGAAACGTTTAATATATCTGCACCTTGTTTCAAATGTGCTGTAATGGTTTCAGCAAGTGTTTTGCGAACATATTCAGTGAGTACATTTGCATCTTTTGATACATGTGAATAATCGGCGATTGTCTCAAGAATTTGGATTAAATTTCTGATAGGAATTTTTTCTGATAATAAATTTTTTAATATCTGTGTCAATGTACCTAATGGAATTAAATCAGGGATAACTCCTTCGACAACTGTATTATGAGTTTCACTAAGATGGTCCAGCATTTTTTGAGTTTCTTGTCTGTTTACTAATCGATATGCCTGACTTTTTAATACTTCCATTAAATGTGTTGCTATTATTGCAGGTGGTTCAATAACTGTATATCCGGCAATTTCTGCTTTTTCTCTTTCCTTTTCAGATATCCATAACGCAGGTAAACCAAAAGTAGGTTCGATAGTTTCATAGCCTTCTATTTCAATTCTATTATCAGGATTAAGGACAAGATAGTTACCCATTATCACATCACCTTGTGCTTTTTCTATGCCGTAAATTTTAAATACATATGAATTTGATTTTAGTTGAATATTATCACGAATTCGTATAGGTGGTATAATAACACCAAGTTCTAATGCCAGACTTTTTCTTATTGTTGATATTCTTTTTAAAAGATTTCCTCCTTGATTAGCATCAACCAATGGAATCAAACCATAACCTATTTCAATTTCAAAAGCATCCGGATGAAGAAAATCTTCAATTTTTTCTTCAACTTGTTCAGCTTCTTCAATTTCTTCCTCTTTGGCTTCTTCTATTTCAGTAAGAATGTCTTTTTGTTCTTTTTGAAATTTTATTGCAGCAAAACCAATAACTAATGATATAACCATAAAAGGTAAAAAAGGTAATCCCGGCATTATACCAAGTAAAAACAGAATTACAGCACTTACCATAGCAGCTTTGGGTTGTTTACTTAATTGACCACTAATTTGAACACCCATACTGACATTGCCGGCAGCACGAGTTGTTATAATACCTGCTGATGTAGAAATTATCAAAGCTGGTATTTGGGCAACTAAACCATCTCCAACAGTTAATAATGTATATAAATTGGCAGCTTCACCAAATGGTAATCCACGTTGAAAAACACCAATTGCAAGTCCACCAATTATATTAATACTAGTTATTAATAAACCGGCAATAGCATCTCCACGAACAAATTTTGAAGACCCATCCATGGCACCATAAAATTCAGCTTCATTTGATATATGTTGTCGTCTTTCTTTTGCTTCATTATCATCTATAAGTCCGGCGTTTAAATCAGCATCAATAGCCATCTGTTTTCCAGGCATAGCATCAAGTGTAAATCGTGCTGAAACTTCCGCAATTCTTCCTGCACCTTTTGTAATTACGACAAAATTAATAATCACTAAAATAAGAAATACTACTACGCCGACAACGTAATTCCCGCCAACAACAAAATTTCCAAACGATTCAATGATTTCTCCTGCATATCCATTCCCAAGAATCAATCTTGTTGTCGAAATATTTAATGATAAGCGGAATAAAGTCATAATTAATAACAAACTTGGAAAAACGGAAAATTCAAGAGGATCGTGTATATAGAGCGACACAAAAAGCACAACGAGGGCACCTGTAATACTCATTACAAGACAAATATCCATGATAAAAGTAGGTAATGGTAATATCATTAATGCAAGAATAGCCACTATTATAAATGCAAGATAGATATTACTTTTATCTGAAACTATTCTAGCCAATGTTTACCTTTTGTTTTTTTTCATTTTATATACTTTTGCCAAAATTTCAGCAACTGCCTGAAAAAATAAAAAAGGAATTTGCATTCCAATTTCTACATATTCAAACAGACTCCTGGCTAAAGGTTTATCTTCTATAATTGGTATATTGTGTTCTATTGCAATCTCTTTTATTTTTTCTGCTATTTTTCTTTTACCTTTAGCTACTATAATAGGTGCATCAGATTTTTCTTTGGGTTTATATTTTATTGCAATTGCAATGAATGTCGGATTTGTTACTACAACTGTTGCATCAGGAACATCAGTCATCATCCTGCTTCGGGACAATTGTTTTTGAACAGACCGAATTCTTCCTTTTATTTCTGGATTTCCTTCATACTGCTTTCTTTCATCTTTTATTTCCTGCTTGGTCATTCTAAGTTTTTTCTCATGTTGCCACTTTTGAAATACATAATCTGCAATACCTAATATCAATAAAACTGCACTAACTATATAACCAATTTCAAGGAAGACTTTGCCAAAAAAACCAAGTAATTCACCAATAGTTGAATTATACA
>JAOZSG010000227.1:0-417 GCA_029939785.1 Fidelibacterota bacterium
TAAATGATACTCATTCAAGTGATACAATTATACAAAGTTCATGGAATATTTTTGAAGATGAAGTTGATACAATTGATGATAATGCAGATAAATTAAATGACTCTCAAGGGAAAAAAAACAAAAAAACACCGATAAAAAAAAACACTAAACAAAAAAAAACAAAGAAATAAAAGATAACTATGACACCAAATAAAAAACAAGAATTAAAAATTGAGGTTCCTGAATCAGTAGCAGATGGATCTTATAGTAACTTTTCAATTATCTCTCATTCAGGAGCAGAGTTTATTATTGATTTTGCTGCTTTGATTATTGATTTTTTCATTAATGTTTACATCCTTTTTTTAAATCTTTAAGTTTATCTAAATTGTCTATTACTTCTTTTAATGCCAAAATATCAAGTCGAGCTATTTCGTAATC
>JAOZSG010000227.1:427-5740 GCA_029939785.1 Fidelibacterota bacterium
AAGTTCAAAGTAGAATCATAATGACACCGATTCATGCAAAAACACTTTTAAAAACATTACAAGATAATATTGCGAAATTTGAGAAAAATTTTGGTCAGATACCTGAATTCAGAAATCAAAATAGTGTTGGTGAACTTAAAATATCAAAAGATAGTTTACCAAATTAGATAAACTTTCTTTCAGTAAATAAACTAAAAAAGCCGGAATCATAATTCCGGCTTTTCCATATTTTGATAGATTTATTTTTTCATACTTGATATAAGTAAAGGATGAGCCGGACTGTGTATTTTATTAATAGGTTTTCCATGTCTGATTTTATAGGCAATTTCTATTGAACTTCTTGCATCTTCCAGTCCATAACCATTTCCTTTCAGAATATCTTGATAAACAACATTATGTAAGTCCGTGAAACCTCCTGAAAATTCAATTTCTTCATCTTCAATCATAATTGACCGATAAGTAGTCTTGTTATTTTTTACTGCTTCTTCCGGTAAGTCATTTTTATCCAGAGATAAAAACCATCTGACATTGGCATTTTTTAGTTCAAGAAATCCACCAGCCTTTTTGGCATCAGAATAATGAACTTCGTTATGTTCAAGTTTACCAAAAATCCAGGTTAACATATCAAAAAAATGTATCCCAATATTAGTGGCAACTCCTCCTGATTTTGCGAGTTCTCCCTTCCAGGAATATTGATACCAGGGACCTCGGGTTGTTATATAGGTAAGATCAATATTATACTTTGTATCCTTTTTAGCATTATCAATTTTTTCTTTTAATTGTACGATTGAAGGATGAGTTCGTAATTGTAGTACATTATATATTTTATTATCGGATTCTTCTTCTATTTCTGATAATGCATCCAAATTCCATGGATTTAATACGAGAGGTTTTTCACAAATAGCATCTGCACCAACTCTTAATGCAAATCTGATATGTGAATCATGTAAATAATTTGGGGAACAGATAGAAACATAATCTATAACAGAATTATCACGTTTTCTTTTTAGTTTTTCTATATGCCTGTCAAATCGTTCAAATTCTTTGAAATAATTAACATTATCAAAATGTCTGTCCAATATTCCAACTGAGTCAAAAGGATCTGTCGCTGCAAGTAGTTGATTGCCTGTATCTTTTATTGCTTTTAAATGTCTCGGAGCGATATAACCACCAACACCAATCAATGCAAAATTTTTCATGTCCTATCCTTTATATTTTTAAGTGTATTGTCTTCGGTCAATTTATAATTAAGTCCACATCTTGGACATTTTATTTCGTCATGGAATGTTGGAAATATTTCACCACATTCGCAGGCCCAACCTTTTCTTTTAGCAGGTACTCCGACCATTAAAGCATAATCAGGAACGTCTTTTGTTACCACTGATCCGGCACCGATAAATGCATGTTTACCTATTGTGTTGCCACATACAATAGTTGCATTTGCTCCTATTGATGTTCCCTCTTTTACCAGAGTTTTATGATAATATTTTGCTCCCACCTGTGGATATTTACATCTTGGATCCAGAATATTTGTAAAGACCATAGATGGCCCACAAAATACAAAGTCTTCAAGTTCTACGCCTTCATAAATGGAAACATTATTTTGTATTTTTACATTATTTCCGATTTTTACATTATTTCCAACATTAACATTTTGTCCCATTACACAATTTTCACCAATATTTGCACCTTTTTGTATATGAGAAAAATGCCAAACCTTTGTTCCATCACCAATTTTAACATTGTCATCAATATAACTGCTTTCATGTACGAAAAAGGATTCTTTATTTTCCATGTCTTCTCCTAAGAATGTTTGAACAGAATTAACAGGATTTACTGGATAAATATAATTTGTTATCCTGTCTATATTTTTTCATTAAACTTTTGCCACTACCATTTTTATTTAGAATAAAATTCTTTTATTTTTGAAATTACATAATCCTGCATTTCTGTTGTCAATTCTGGATATATTGGTAATGCAATTGAGTGTTTTGCTACATATTCTGAAATAGGAAAATCACCTGTTTTGTAACCAAGATATTTAAAACATTCTTGTTCATGAAATGGAACTGGATAGTAAACTTCATTTCCAATATCTGCATCATTTAAAAATTTTCTCAATTCATCTCTTTTTGAAGGAACAGATAATATATATTGATTATATATATGAGATTCCCTATTATACATAATGGTTGGATTTTGGATTCCTTCAATTTTTAGATTTTCATCATAATATTTAGCATTTTCCTGTCTTCCTTTATGCCAATCATCGAGATATTTTATTTTAACTAGAAGAATTGCCGCCTGTATTGCATCAAGTCTGAAATTTCCACCGATCATAGAATGATAGTATTTAGGGGCTGAACCATGATTACGTAATTTTACCAGTTTATCAGCAAGTTTTTCATCATTGGTAACAACCATACCGCCATCACCCATACAACCAAGATTTTTACTAGGAAAAAAAGAGAAGCATCCCATTGTCCCCATTGAACAGGCACTTTTATATCCTGACTTTGAAGGATAACCTGATCCTATAGATTGTGCACCATCTTCAATAACTGGAATATTTCGTTTGTTTGCTATTGCTAAAATTTTATCCATATCTGCACATTGACCATAAAGATGTACTGGGATGATAGCTTTAATTTTTGTTAATTTTTTCGGATTTTCGTCAAACCATTTTTCAATTTTGTCAGGATCAATATTATAAGATTTACTGTTAATATCAACAAATACAGGAATAGCACCAAGTCTGGCTATTACTCCGGCAGTTGCAAAAAATGAGTATGGTGTAGTGAGAACTAAATCTCCTTCTTTAATATCTAATGCCATTAAGGCGACTAATAGTGCATCTGTGCCCGAAGAAACACCAATACCGAATTTAGCACCACAATATTCCGCAATTGTAGTTTCTAATTCTGTAATTTTTGGTCCGCCAATATATCTGGTAGAGTCAATAACTTCATTTACTGCATTTTTTATTTCCGTTCTTATTGGTTCAAGTTGAGCATTAATATCGAGTAATGGAACCTGCATTTTTGTATCCCTTTCATAAATATAATCTAAATTGAGTAACCTTTCATTTAGAGATTATTAATATTTCCCCAAAAAATTTAATTGCTCAATATATCTATATATTTTAAGAATTTCAAGGAAATAAAAACAGCAGAACCACTCGTTCCTAAAGCCCTCTTTGGGAACGCTATTTAGAACTATTCATTTTATTGAAGAGGTTAAACAGTGGTTTGGTAACCAGAATGTAACAAATTCATATATTAATATTGTTTGTTATTTATAGTTATTTAACTTCGTCGTCATTAAATGTCATTGATCATCATCAATTTGAATATTTACTATGACTGCTAATGACCATTTAATGACGACAGAATGACTTTATTCTTTCTAAAACAAAGACAAGAAAACTTACATTAAATCCTAAATTTAGTATTAGTATTATAAATTATACTCAGCACCATATGTTTTTGCTATAAAATCAATATCTTTATCACCGCGACCTGATAGGTTCACTAAAATTGTTTGATCGAGTTTTAATTCTCCTGCAAGTTGAATAGCATAGGCAATTGCATGAGCACTTTCAAGTGCAGGAATAAGACCTTCCTCTCTTGATATCTCAAAAAATGCTTCAATTGCTTCTTTGTCTCCAATTGTTTTATAATTAATACGTCCAATATCCTTTAGATAACTATGTTGTGGTCCAACACCTGGATAATCAAGTCCACTTGCAACCGAGTAAACTTTCATTGGTTCAGCATCTTCATCCTGGAGGAGATAACATTTAAATCCATGAATAATACCCGGCTTACCTAATGTCAAAGTTGCTGCATGCTCACCATCTTTAAAGCTTTTTCCTGCTGGTTCAACACCGTAAATATTTATATTTTCTTCTTCGAGAAATGCGGTAAATAATCCAATAGCATTTGATCCACCACCTACACATGCAACCAAATTGTCAGGTAGTTTCCCAGTCATTTGTTGAAATTGATCATAGGCTTCTTCACCTACAACTTGCTGAAAATCCCTGACCATCATAGGAAATGGATGTGGACCTACTACTGAACCAATGGCATATAGTTGTGTGATTGGGTCTTTAACATAAGCCATAAATGCTGCATCAACAGCTTCTTTTAATGTTTTCCGACCATCTCCAACAGGAATTACTTTGGCTCCTAAGATTTTCATACGAACAACATTTGGATGTTCTTTTTCGATATCTACTTCGCCCATATAAATGTCACATTCAAGTCCTGTAAGTGCGGCAGCAGTTGCCAATGCAACACCATGCTGACCAGCACCGGTTTCTGCAATTATCTTTTTCTTGCCCATTTTTTTAGCAAGTAATGCCTGACCTAAGCAATGGTTTATTTTATGTGCTCCTGTATGGTTTAGATCTTCTCTTTTAAAATAAATTTGTGCTCCACCAATTTTTTTTGATAATTTTTTTGCATGAAATATTGGACTTGGCCGACCAACATAATTTTTCAATAAATCCTGTAATTCTTTTTGAAATTCAGGATCTTTTCTTGTTTCTTCGTAACTTGTCGTGATTTCATCAATTATCACCTGTAGTTGCTCCGGCAAAAAACTTCCGCCATATTCACCAAAATAACCGTCTTTGTTTGGTAATTGTGTTTTCATTTGTTTTTCCTTTTTTTTACTCTGTCATCCTGAGCCTGTCGAAGGGTGCTCGAAGCTCTATCTATCTGATTTTCAATTTTCAACCATTGTGCTCCGATGTACATTTCGACGGGTTGTAAATCCGGCTACTGCCTGACTCAATGTGACAGAATTTTAATTTTTAATTATTTTTCTATATAACTTTTCATACTACCTATTGTTTTATCTGACATAAAAAAAAAGACCGCTTATCTTTTCAGGTAAGCGATCTTTTATAGTTTATTTTATTCGCTAAGTTTTTTCCCTGCCATTGACATATGTGCTGAACTTGGCATCTCTTTACCTTTTAGAAGAATATGCCAGTACATCCATCTAAAAATCATTTTTCCATAGTGATTCATTCTTGTAACTTTAAGAAGTCCAAAAGGTCCAACTCCAGGTAATGGGAAAGTTCCAGGTAAAGGCTCTGTATCATAATTGAAATCAATTAATGTTCCTTTACCATGTCCTGTAACTATATAACAGTTTGCATGACCATCAAATTCTGCAGTATAAGGTCTTCCTTCAATCGCACACATGAAGTTTTCCATTAGTATTTCAGCAGCAAAGTGAGCTACAGAACCAGCTTTTGAGGTTGGGATATTTCCTGCATCACCAATTACAAAAATATTTTCA
>JAOZSG010000228.1 GCA_029939785.1 Fidelibacterota bacterium
CCATTTTCAAAATCAACTTTAAGAGGAATATATCCTTCATAAACATCACGTATATGACTTTCAAAAACTGCTTTTATTTGCTCCTTTGAATATTTATTTTGGAACTCATAATAAGCATCATCCAATGCTTCACGACAATGACGATATTTTCTGTGATTATATGGATTATAACCCGAATGATTCCCAATTTTTAAAAAAGTATCGAAACTCTCAAAATCAAAAAAACCATCTATCCATTTATGAATATCTATGGCACGAATACCAACATCTTTTTCGGTTCTATCTGCATGTTCTGAAATTTTCATTGTTTGTTTACTTTACGCTTTATTTTATCAATAACATCTTTTTTATCTGTAAATAATCCGGTTCGCCATATTCTATAGATTTTGTCATAATCTTATAAAAATAAACGCCACTGGCAAAATTATCACCATTCCATTTATATTTATAATTCCCTGCTTTTTGATGTTCATATATCAGGTTGGATATTTTTTCACCAATTAGATTATGTATAGTCAATTCTACATAACAATCTACTGGAAGTTCATATTGAATAATCGTTGAAGGATTAAATGGATTTGGATAATTTTGATATAGATAATACCCATCAGCATTTTTTTCTTCTGCAATACTTGAATCAATTTCACGTATTTTTTTTAATATCCAATTATCCGGATCTAATTCCAGGTTTATTGGTATTTCATTCACAAAAAATTGAAAGTTTTGATTTTTTACAGAATCCATTACGACAAAGTAACTATGATTTGAAGAGGTTGTAATTTTGACATCAATTGGCATCCAGAATAAACCTGTATTATCATGATCCTGATTAATTGTTAAATTAACATTATAGCCATTATCTACTTTAGTATTATACCATGAATAAGAATAATCAGGATAATATTCTCCAAAAATCCACTGCTGGAAAAATTTATCCAGATTCATTTGTGATATTTCTTTGCAAAAATCAATAAATTCATTGGTTGTTGCAGATTTATACTGAAATTTTGAGGTTGTATAATATTGTTTCAAAATATTAAAAAACATATCATCTCCTACAACATGTCTAAGCATATGTAAAACCCAGGAAGCTTTATCATATCGCAATCCCCCATGGAAAAGATTTTCATTATCAACATCATATATATAGATTTTTCCTGAACCAAAATATTCAGAATATAATTGATAGTCACTTGCAGAGTATGACGGATAAGCATATTCAAACCATAATGCTTCTGAATAACTGGCAAACCCTTCATTTAACCAAAGATCATGGAAGGAATTACATGTGACTGCATCACCCCACCATTGATGTGCTAATTCATGTGCTATTAAAGATTCAGAAGTGCCACCAAGACTGGTAAGAGTCTGATGTTCCATCCCTCCTCCCCATAGAAATTCCGCATGTCCATATTTTTCCTCTACAAAGGGATATTGACCAAAAATAGATGAAAAGAATTCTATCATTTCTACGGTTTTGCTATACTTTGCTTTTCTATCGTTTAATTTATCAGGAAAAACATAATATTGAACTTCCATTGAATCATTATCTCCATATACATACCAATCTGAAAATTGAGCATATGGATGTATCGCAAGGGAAATTAGATAGGTAGAAATAGGATATTGTTCATGCCACCAATAAGTAGTGGTTGTTCCATTAATAATTGTGTCTCTTAATAAGCCATTTGAAGCTACTACCAAATTATTTGAAACAGTTACTCTTATATCTACGGAATCAGCTTTGTCTGATGGTATATCTTTACATGGAAACCAACCTCTGGCACCAAAAGGTTCATTCAATGTGCTGATCATCGGTTCATTAAGATGAGTATTAAAATCAAAAATACCATAAGGACAATTTTGTGGTAAACCATTATAGGAAATATTTATTTCAAATTCAGTTTGGTTTAAATATGTAGAATCCAAATTTATTTTAACAATATCATTATACCATGTATAATCAAGATGAGTTGTTGGTGAATCATCTATATAAATATTATTAATTGTCATTCCGTTCCAAAAATTTAACTCAACATAATTAATGGATTCTCCAGTTACTTTTCCGATAATTTTAGTTGTTCCAATTATTTTTTGAAATTTTGAATTTGAAATTATATCTAAATCTAAAGAATAATATTTAACATCATATTTAGTTTGATTTTCAGTAACTTCGTCTATACATTTTTTTAACAATTGATAATGTTTTTGTTTTTGCTTGCTATTTTCATATCTGAAACTAAGATCAATTTTAGGTTCCTGTGCTTGTATAATATTTACAATAATTAATAAATATAATAATATATATGTTTTCATTTTACCTCAAAGTTGGTTGTAAAATATTCATAATTATAATCTACTAAGTACATCTATAAAGAACAATGACAAACATTTTGCCTTTGGAAGTGTTGAGTTTTGAGTAACCAGTAACCAGTCCTAACAAAATGGTCAGAAATAACCGTGCTACAACTAATATCAAACACCAATAAATTAAGTTGTTGCTTTGCAATACTATGAATATATTTATAGGCAAAACTTAGATAAGAAATGTTGAGAAAAATATTTTTGGGAGGGATTATTGAAAATGAGTAAATCAATGAAAGCTTTAGTAAAAAAATATGCAAAACCGGGACTTTGGATGGATGAAGTACCTTTTCCTGAAATTGGCATTAATGATGTATTAATTAAAATCCGCAAAACAGCAATTTGTGGAACTGATATTCATATTTGGAATTGGGATGAATGGGCACAGAAAACTATCCCTGTACCTATGACAGTTGGTCATGAGTTTGTTGGTGAAGTTTCTGCAATGGGAAGTAATGTTCATGATCTTAAAATCGGTGAAATTGTGTCTGGAGAAGGTCATATTGTTTGTGGTCGTTGTCGTAATTGTCTTGCAGGTCGTCGACATTTATGCGTTGCTACAAAGGGAGTGGGAGTAAACCGTGAAGGTGCATTTGCAGAATATTTGAGCATACCTGTTACTAATGTATGGCATGCCGATCAAAATATTTCACATGAAATTTTGAGTATTTTTGATCCCTTTGGAAATGCCACTCATACAGCACTTTCTTTTGATACACTTGGAGAAGATGTGCTAATTACCGGTGCAGGACCAATCGGCCTTATGGCAACAGCAATTGCAAAACATAGTGGAGCGAGATATATTGTCACAACAGATATAAATCCCTATCGTCTAAAATTAGCAGAAAAACTCGGTGCTACTCTTGCTATAGATGTTTCAAAAAGAACAATAGAAGATGTACAAAAAGAATTGGGTATGAAAGAAGGTTTTGATGTTGGATTAGAAATGTCAGGTAATGGCAAAGCTTTAAATGATATGATTACTAATATGAGTCATGGTGGAAAAATTGCAATGCTTGGAATCCCTTCAGGTGATGTTAATATTGATTGGAATACGGTTATTTTTAACATGTTAACGATAAAAGGTATTTATGGTCGTGAAATGTATGAAACATGGTATTTGATGCAGGCAATGATTCAAACCGGACTTGATATTTCACCTGTAATTACCCATAGATTTCATTACACTGATTTTGAAGAAGCTTTTGAAATAATGGCTTCGGGTAATTCCGGTAAAGTAATTTTGGATTGGACTGATAAATAAATTGTTTTAATAAAAAGTGGGGCGTGAAAAATGGATTATAAATATTCAAATGTATTATCACATATAAAGAGATCAGAAATAAGAGAATTATTAAAATGGACAAGAAAACCGGGACTTATTTCTTTTGGTGGTGGTCTTCCTGATTCGACTCTTTTTCCACTAAAAGAAATTTCAAAAATTACAGATGAAGTATTAACAAAAAAAGGTTTTGTGGCACTTCAATATGGACCAACGCAAGGTGAACCTGAAATGATTACTGCACTTTGTAATCATATGGAAGAGTTTGGTGATATAGCAAAACCTGAACAAGTATGTGTAGTTTCTTCATCACAACAGGGATTAGATCTTCTGTCAATGTTATTTCTCGACGATAATTCACCAATCATATTAGAAATGCCATCTTATCTGGGTGCAATACAGGTCTTTGGTCGTTGTAATGCAAATATGATCGGGATACCTATGGATAATGAAGGGATGGATCTGGATCATTTAATAAAAACTCTTGATGAATTGAAAAATAATGGTGAAAAACCGAGATTTATTTACACTATACCGGATTTTCAGAATCCATCAGGAATTACAATGAGCCTTGAACGCAGAAAAAAATTGATAAAAATTGCACAAGAAAGAAATATTCCAATTCTTGAAGATTCACCATATAGAGAACTCCGATATGTTGGAGAAGTAAGACCAAGTATATGGTCTTTAGCATCTGGAAAAGGCGTGATAATGCTCAAAACATTTTCAAAAATTTTGTTTCCAGGAATGAGAATAGGATGGATTGTTGGAGACGAAGAAGTTATTGATAAATTAGTTGTGATTAAACAATCAGTTGATCTATGTACACCATCATTTAATCAATATATTTTAGCAGAGTATATTACTCAGGGATTTATGAAACAAACAGTTGTAAAAGCCATTGAGTGTTATGCTCCGAAATTAAATGCAATGCTTGATTGTATGGAAAAGTATATGCCGGAAGGCACGAAATGGTCAAAGCCTGAAGGTGGGATGTTTTTATGGCTTGAATTACCTAATCATGTTGATACAAAAGATATATTTATGTCTGCTATTGAACATAATGTGGCTTATGTAATAGGTAGTCCTTTTTATTATAATGGGAAAGGATCAAATACCATGAGATTAAGTTATTCATTTCCATCGATTGAACAGATAGAAATTGGTATTAAGCGACTTGCAAAAATGTTAAAGGAAATTATTTAAGGTTCTCTGAAATTTCTGTGTTTTTTTGGAGTTTCATGAGTAAATAAATTGATTATTTAATAACATCGAGGAAAAATCCATATATCCAACCATCAATATTGGCATTAAGTTTTAATCGATACCAATGTTCGTTCATTGATCCAATTTTTTGTGGATTATTGGTTTTTTCGATTATCTCTACTATTTCTCCTTCACCAAGACATGAAATGATATTTGAGTTTAAAGTTGGTTCAGCACGCATATTGACATCCGGTCGATTAATAATACCACGAAGTATATTTACTGAAATTTTATTTAATGTATCAATATAAACATAATCAATATTGTCTGATATAGTTTTGTCGAAATTAATCTTTTCCCCTTTATCATTGATTTCTAATGAAATATTACATGTACTAATTGTATTGTTTTGAGGAGAGTAAACCTGAATATCTGATGTTATTGCAAAATTACCATTACTATTAGTATTAACTATTAAATTATCTTTTAAAAATCCATTAATAGAATAGGTTTCATCCCAAATAATATGTCCATAATTGTTAAATTTTATTAGAAAAAAATTATCCTGAAAATGTTTTCTGTTTGCAACTAGTAAATATTCAGAATCAGATGTTTTCTTTATCAAAAGTGGTTCCTCATCAACTCCTTCCAAACCTAAGATTTTTTCCCAAAGCAAATCCCCTGTTTTTGATATTTTTATTAAAAAAATATCATTTGTAATTGTATTTACAGATTGTTCTTCTGCAACTGCACAAAAACCGGTTATTAAAACATCATTATTTTCACAAGGGTAAATGAAATTTGGGATTTCAATTCCAGTTTTTTTATAAGTTTGTTGCCATTCAATTTTTCCGGATTCAGAAATTGT
>JAOZSG010000229.1 GCA_029939785.1 Fidelibacterota bacterium
CTTTTAGCATTCCAATTACATTTAATTCAGGGAAAAATTCCAGTTGTTCTTTCCAATCAGAATCAGTATCAATTATGGATTTTGGAGAGTCATAAAGAATTGTAAGATGATATTCTGAACCATTGACGATTTCGCTGAAAAGTTTGTTCCCTTTTTCTTCCAACATACGTATCAATGGTACAGGTTCAAAATCATTAATTACTGTTAATGCCTGATCTTTTTTCAGTCTATTCAATTTGCTGATAATTTCCGGAAAGAAATATCCATCATTATTTCGTACATCAAAATGGATAAATTGTTTAACATCCTTATACCAGTCAGGTTTCTTTTCGTCAAATTTAATCTTGTTTTCTTTGATACATTCTGGAAAAATCTTTTCCAGATTCTGCTCTTCGCCGATATGTTCATTCAAGGTATGCAATAAATCGCAAATTGAAATATTTCCAACTTTGGCAACATCATTAAAAGTAGCCCATTTTGCAATTGTATTAAAAATCAATTTATTGTTCAATTTCTTAAATTTTGAAGAATAACTGATTAATACTTCTTTTAACTCAGGATGATTTTCCAGAGCATCTTTGATTTTTGTTTTACCTGTAATAATCATATATGTCTTCTTTATTTTTTGTTTGTTTGAATATATTCAATTGCATTCAAAGCCGCGATAGTTCCATCGGAAACAGCTGTTGTAATCTGACGAAATTTCTTTTCACGAACATCGCCGGCTGCAAAGATTCCATCAACATTCGTTTTCATATTTTCGTCAGTCAATATTTCATTACGATTATTGAGTTTTATGACATCTTTGAATTTATCAGTATTAGGAATGTAGCCGATGTATATAAAAATTCCATCGGTATTGATCAACTGTTCTTTTCCGGTCTTTTGATTTTGAACTTTTACTGCTGTAACAAGTTCTTCACCTAAAATTTCAGTTATTTCAGATTCCATAATAAAGGATATTTTATCATTCTTTTTAGCCTGTTCAATTGCATATTCATGAGCCTGAAAATTATCAAACTGATGCACGATAGTTATAGATTTTACCAACTTCGTAAGTGATACAGCTTCTTCCAAAGCAGAATTACCACCACCAACAACGACAATATCTTTTCCGGCATAAAAATCACCATCACAAGTTGCACAATAGGATATTCCAAAGCCTTTGAATTTTGTCTCAGAAGGAATTCCCAATTTACGAGGTTTTCCACCGGTTGCGAGAATTACAACATCTGAAGTAAAAATTTCATCGTCGTCTATTTCAACCAGTTTTTCTTTACCTGATAAATCAAGTTTGGTAATTTCTACATTTGATTCAATATCAGCTCCAAATTCTTTGGCCTGCTTTTTCATAATTAATGAAATATCTCTTCCGCTTGTTTCATGAACTCCCGGATAATTTGCAACAGCGTGAGTAAGAACCATTTGTCCGCCGATTGATCCTTCGTTGATAAGTAATGTTTTTAGTTTAGCACGCGAAAGATATATTGCAGCACTAAGTCCAGCTGCCCCTGCTCCTAAAATGATTGCATCGTAATGTATTGCTTTCATTGTCTGTCCTCATAAATTTTGTTAGTGTCATCCGTTATCTGGCGGATATAAAAAAACGGAAAAAATATAGACAGGATTCACATGATAAACAGTATAACAAAATGGTTATCCGGTAAATCTTGTTAATCCTGTCAGAAAAAAACAGAGAAATTATGTCAAATATTCATCCAAATTTGATTTAACTTGTTTTTTAGTCTGAATACTGGTTGTTGCATGAACTGCCTGACCATTTTTGAAATAAAATGTAAAAGGTAATCCCATAAATTTTCTGGCTAATTCATGATTTCGGATAACATGAGCATGTGGTGTATCAAAATCCATATCATAAAATTTCACATTTTCGTATTTGTCTTCCAAACTTTCCATAGCATCATATACAGGAAGACACATTGGTCCCATTCTGCCACAGCAGATCATTACGTTTTCATTATTTTCAATTATTTGTTTGAATTCATCTTCAGAATTGATGTGGTTTAAATTTGTTTGTAACATGTTTTTTTCCTTTTTGTAATATTTATTGTATCATTATTTTTTACATACTTTATAATAGATTATAAGAAAAAGGAAAGGTTACATTTTATCATTTAAAATAATCCTTTGATCTTACCTTGGTTATCAATATCAATTTGTAATGCTGATGGTTTTTTCGGCAGTCCGGGCATTCTCATGATATTTCCGGTTACTGGTATTAAAAACCCTGCACCTGAAGCAAGTAATACTCTTCGAACTGTTACGAGAAAATCTTTAGGACGACCAAGAAGTTTTGGATCGTCTGATAGTGATTTTTGAGTTTTTGCAATACAAATAGGGAGTTTATCAAATCCGAATTTTTTTATATATTTTAAATCTTTTTTGGCTTCTTTTGTAAAATTAATTTTGTTAGCACCATAAATTTCACTGGCAACTTTAAACACTTTATCCTCAACTGACCAATTCCAATCATAAAGTTTATGATGTTTACAAATATGACCTTCAGTTAGATTAATTACTTTTTCAGCGAGATTTAATCCACCATTTCCACCTTTTTCCCAATAATCAACTATAGCCACTTCAAATCCATTTTCTTTTGCATAATCTTCAACAATTTTTAACTCTTCATCTGTATCTGTATGAAATTTATTAATCGCAACAACGGATTTCATACCGAATTTTCTAATATTTTCCAGATGTTTGCCCAAATTTAGCAAACCCTTTTTTACTGCATTTTCATTAGGTTCATTCAGATCTTTTACCTTTATACCCCCGTGATGTTTGATTGCTCTGACTGTTGCAACAAGAACAACAGCAGAAGGGCAGAAATTGCCATAAGGACATACAATATCAAAAAATTTCTCCGCACCCAGATCAAAACCAAAACCAGCTTCAGTAATTACATAATCAGATAATTTTAATGCTGTCTTAGTTGCAAGAATACTACTTGTTCCCTGTGCAATATTAGCAAAAGGACCACCGTGAACAAAAGCAGGTGTGTTTTCAATAGTCTGTACAAGATTTGGTTTTAAAGCATCTTTTAATAATGTAGTAATAGCTCCTTCAAGTTCCATATCTTTTACTTTTACCGGAATATTATCATAATTAAGAGCAACTGTTATATTTCCGATTTTTTCTTTTAATTCTTTCAGATTATTGGAGAGGCAAAGTATAGCCATGATCTCAGAAGCAGGAGTAATATCAAAACCATCTTCACGAGGTACTCCCTGAGTTTTTCCTCCAAGTCCGATTACAATATTTCTGAGAGCTCTGTCATTTGCATCCATTACTCTTCGCCATGTAACGGTTCTGGGATTAATTTGAAATGGATTGCCATTGTAAATCGAATTGTCAATTAATGCAGCGAGATTATTATTTGCAGATGTTATTGCATGCATATCTCCTGTAAAATGCAAATTTATATCTTCCATTGGCAATACCTGAGCATAACCGCCACCGGCAGCACCACCTTTTATACCAAATACAGGTCCGAGAGATGGTTCTCTTATCGCTACTATTGAACTTTTACCTAATTTGTTTATCGCCATTGACAAACCAATGGAAGTTGTTGTTTTTCCTTCGCCTGCAGGTGTTGGAGTAATTGCAGAAACAAGTATCAATTGACCTTGATTTTTATCATTTAAACTCTCTATGGTTTTATACTTAATCTTTGCTTTGTTATCACCATAAAGTTCAAGATCATTCTCGGATAATCCTATTGATCCTGCAATTTCAGTGATTTTTTTCATTTTTGATTTTTGTGCAATTTCAATATCATTTAACATTTCAGATTCTCCTGATAAATGTGTTTTTAATTTTATTTCATCTTTTCTTATTACATTAATTTACTACCAGATATGTTGTTTTGTTCCCAATCAAGTAAACGCTTTTCACCTTCCAATTTTTTGATATCAGTAATGTCCTGGCTAACTTCCAAAATTCCTTTATATTCTCCTTTATCATTTCGTAAAGCAAAATATTGAATTAGAATAAATTTACCTTTTAACTGAATCCAGAATTTGGCGTTATCTTTTTTATTATTTTTAAAACTGGTAAGAATTTTTTCTATTATGTGAACGCTTTCAGGTGGATGACAATTCTGTACTTTTCTTCCTATAATAGCAGGAGAGCGAGGGAAAAATCTTTCATCAGGTCTGGAAAAATATCTGACTTCATCATTTTCATCTACAAAAGTAATATCAACTGGAAGTGCATTAAGCAAGAACTGTATTTGATCAAGACTTAATTCTCCGGTTTCTGTTTTGAATTTCAATTTTTCATCAAATTTGATTGATTTTGTATTTTCTTCATTTATGTTAATATTTGCAACCTCTTCCGGTGCATCTACAAAAGGGAAAGAATATTCAAAACTCTGCTTATGCATTTCCTGCCAATCTTTTTCCGCAATAGTTTCAAAAGCAACCGGATATACAATGTAATTTTCTTTATATATCATTCCGAAAGATAGAAAGAAATACTCCCCAAACAATTTATGCAAATCAGTAAGTTGCGAATTATCATCTTGTAATGCTTTAATAACCTGTTTTAATTTTTTTCGTGTATCATCATGCAATGACCACATTACATTGATTGCTCTGTAATGTTCCCAGTTTTTTTCAAGAAACGGAAAAAGTATATTTTCCTTTTTGACATAATGATCTTCGAACTGCAATAATTCAGTAAATTTTTCAAGTAATATTTTTTGAAGATATTCTTTATTATCCTTGAATTGTTTTATATCTTTTTTTATACCATTTAACTTTATTTCCAATTCATTGTTTTCTTGCATGAGAAAATAAAGAAAAGTGTTTTTGTTAGGTTTTTGCCAATCATATTTCCTTAATGAATCAAAAAAGACATTGATGATTTTACCAATATGCTTTTTTATAGTTTCAGGAGTAATTCCCATTTCTATCTGCTTGTCTTCCATTAACAGCATATCATATGGAGTCATATTATCAATGGTATCTCTGTATTTGTCTATTAATTTTTTTCCATCTTCTCCATTAATTATACCTTTTGAAAATGCCAGTAACTTTTCTACTCGTTCTTCATTATTTTTCACATTCTTAGACATGTTAACTCCTAAATAAAAATTATAAAATCACATCTAATTTAATCATGTATAAAATTATTTAAAAGGTTTGAAAATTAGAACTCCGGATTTAGCGTAAATAATATTGTCTTAGTTTTGATAGAATAGTATCGTACCTAAAGGTACGGTTTTTTTGGGTGTCAGAATTGTTATTACAAATAGAGTCGCCACGCTGTGGCTGAAATCAATTACCCAATTAACAATTAACAACCATTCTAAATATCCAATATCCAACACGAAATTTTCAAGCACCAGAGGTGCATTCCTATTTATAGAAAAATTGATTATTTAATGTATTAAAGCACCTTTAGGTGCGGCTCTACTATTCAAAATGCAAAAAAAACAGAACACGGATCAAACGGATTGGACGGATGACAATGAATGCAAACAGGATAATTTCTATTACGATCATGTTTGTGTAACTAATTTATTTTTAAAACTCGGGTCAGGAGTTCAAAGGATAGGATTTTGTGAGAATTTTTAAATATATAAAACCTTGCGAAGGCTTCAAACCTTCGCAAGATTGGATTGAAATCTAATCAATCATTTTTGTAATATCATCTTCAACTGTACCAATTCCGCCAATACCAAATTTATCAACG
>JAOZSG010000230.1 GCA_029939785.1 Fidelibacterota bacterium
CAAATCAATGATCTTTTATCAGGTAATACAATTGGAGATGCACATATACAGAATGTTCTTAAAACAAATCATCTTAATGTATATAATATTGAAAATTTTCTTAGAACTACATTTATTGCAACTTCAAATTCAAAATCAAAATTAATCGATTTTTGTAACTACTTTCTTGAAAATTTGACCAAATTAAATTATTTACATTTTAAAAATATTAAAAATGTGCCTGACTTTGGAGAATATATTGAGGCACTTGCTCAAAATGAAAATGAAGGAAGAGTAAATATAATGGTAAAATATCTACCGGAAAAAAATGAATATCATGCAGTTTTTTTTCCAAAACTATATAGCCGTCCAACAATATATTTTCAGGATGAAAACAAAAGAGTAATTCTTGGAATGGCAATCAAGGAAGCACTTGGTAATATAATGACTTGTCGTCAACAGGATTATGAAAATGTAATTTCACATCCGGAGATCATAAAAAATGCTTACTCCGATACTTCATTGCCTAAGAAAACTTTAGTGGAATTAATTGAAAAATTGAAGAAATTTGAATAAAAAAAAATCCGGTGATCCGGATTTTCTCTTGCGGAGAGACCGAGATTTGAACTCGGGATACCGGATAAACAGTATACTCGCTTAGCAGGCGAGCGCCTTCAGCCACTCGGCCACCTCTCCATGTTTCGTTAGAAACAAAATTTAATTGCGGAGGTAGAAGGACTCGAACCCTCAAGGGCGTACACCCGGCGGTTTTCAAGACCGCTGTCTTACCAATTAGAACTATACCTCCATTATACTCAATAAGCCCGAAAATATACCGCAAATTTACTGTTTAATGCAAGTGAAAAATTTAAAAAAATTATTCTTTATTATATTCGTTAAAATTCAGATGATCGTAAATCTAAAAACAAATATAAACTGCCCACTAAACACACTAAAAAACGCTAAAAAATTTTATTTGTTGTTTTACTGCAATTTCAGGTTGACAAAATTAATTGCTAACTAATTGTTAATTATCAATTGTCCTATTTGTCATTTGACTTCATCGTTATTTATTGTCCAATTGCTTTTTTTTCGCATTATTAACAAGAGAACCGCACCTAAAGGTACTTTAATACATTAGATAGCCCATTATTCTACAAACAGGAACCCACCTCTGGTGCTAAAAAAATCATATGATTTGAATAAAGATTAAACAACAAGTTAAGCCTCTTATATTTTGAGAATTAACAGATATGATACTATTGCATCCTTCCGAAAATTTCTTCAGGCATTGGTAGATCCATATTTATTCACACTTTCATAAAATAAACTTCGAACTCTGTCATCCTGAGACTGTCGAAGTGTGCTTGAAACTTTGTTTATCTGATTTTTGCTTCTTCACTTTGTTTTGATGTATGAAAAAATACTTGTACCATAAAAGATTGTCCGGTTATTATCTCAGGCAAGGAAAATACAGAGCATTCTACTAAATCTACCTGTTTTTGATTCGAAGTCATAATATCCTGGTTTTTATATTTTCCAATTTCGTTAGAATTGAAATTTTCTCCAACATATCCCTGACATTTATGATTACTGCCTATTTGATTTCTGATAATGGAAGGCAGTTATTCCCTCTAAGAGAATTAATATTTGAGTTTACATTTTCAATAACAAAATCAATTTTAATTGTATTGTTTATGTTTTCAATTTCAATAATTTTTAAATCTTTACCAGCTGTAATATTTATTATTCCATGATTAACTATTAAATCCGATATCCCTTTTATTGCCGAATATAAAATACTGTCTGCAATACGAAACGCTTCTTTTAATCCGGTATTCCAATCAACTACATGAAACAACCTCTGATTAGAAATCACAATTATGTTATCCACGTTCTGTTTAAATTTATTCTATAAATGCAACTTGGATAATAATTGTAAATAATATAACTTTTCGAAGATTTTAGTACCTTTGAATTGAATATAAAAAAAGGATAATATAAATGAGTACAATTTGCCTTTACAATGGCACCATTTTTACAGGAATTGCATTACTAGAAAAGACCTCAGTAATAATTCGTGACAACAAAATTGAAGATGTTCTCAGTAATAAACGATTTTCTAAAGAACCTATACCAGAAGACGCTGAAGTCTATGATATGAATGGTCATATAGTTTCTCCTGGTTTTATTGACACTCATATTCATGGATTACATGGATATGATACGAGCGATAATTCACCAGATTCGATTCTTAAAATGTCCGAAGCATTACTGGATTATGGTACTACCGGATTTTGTCCCACATTATATCCACAATCTGATGAAAATTTTATCAAAGGTATAAAAGCTGTAACTGATGCTATGGGCAAAGAAAAAGGTGCTGAAATTTTAGGCCATAATTTGGAAGGCCCTTTTATTTCCAGAGCAAAATTGGGAGTACTTAATCCAGATTACATGAGAGAAGTAGATTTGGATTTGATGGCAAAATACCATGCCGAAGCAAAAGGGAATATCAAAATAATGACAGTAGCACCAGAATTAAAAAACATGCGCAAACTTGCTCTGTTTGGGACAAAAAATGGTATTGTTTTTTCTGCCGGTCATTCAAATGCATTATATGAAAATATGGTTGAAGGTATGCAAACAGGAATTCTCCATTCTACACACTTTTTTAATGCAATGAGAAGATTACACCACAGAGATCCCGGCGTTGCCGGTGGAATCATGATTCATCCAAATATATCATGTGAACTTATTGCAGATGGACTTCATGTTCATCCGGCAATTATTAAACTATTACTTCGCGTTAAGCCAATTCACAAAATAATCCTTGTTACAGATTCTCTTTGTCCAACCGGACAAAAAAGTGGGACACTTTACGCCAATAATGAAGAGGTTTATTTTAAAAAAGGTTTATTTATGAGAAAGTCTGATGATACAATTGCAGGATCAGCATTAACAATGATAAAAGGTGTAAAATATCTTGTTAGTATAGGTGTATCCATAGATGATGCTCTACGAATGGCCTCCTGTAATCCTTAGTCGTCAGTTCGATAAAGGTTATATAATTCCAGGTAAACATGCAGATATCACTGTTTTTGATGAAAATTTTAAAATTAAAATGGTGATTGTTCAGGGAATAGTAAAACGAAATTATATATATTAAAATTCTGCTATAAATTATTCACTGAATAATTTATAGCAGAATAATATTTATTATAAAACTTCACTCAGTTTTTTTATAATTTTCTTTTTAGGCTGAAGTCCTACAATCTGCATTTTAATTTCGCCATCCTTAAATACCAATAAAGTTGGAATACTTAAAACACCATATTTTGTAGCAACGTTCTGATGATCTTCAATATTTAATTTTCCAAATTTAACTTTTCCATCATACTCTACAGACAGTTCTTCTAAAATAGGAGTAATTTTCAAACATGGCTGACACCATGTTGCCCAAAAATCAACAACTACCGGTATATCTGATTTTAATACTTCTTGTTCAAAACCGCTTTCAGTAAAATTTATCATTTTTCCTCCAATGATTATTAATTAATTTTATTTTTTGATATAAATTCATCGTGAAAGTTACATCTTTGTACCCAATGAGTCAACATTACACTTTAATCCATTTAATTATTTCCGGTAATGTTGGTCGTTTACCATAAAGTAATATTGCTGTCTTAAATATTTTACCTGCAATAATCATTGTTATGATTACAGAAATTCCAAGCAACATAATTGTCCCAATAATTTGCCAAATATCAGGCATTTCTACTCCAATACGTAATATCATGAAAAATGGAGTCATTACCGGTATAAAAGATAGAATAACTACAATTGTAGAGTTCGGATTTGAAATTACAAAAGATGATAGCATAATCGGTATAATTGTAACAATTGACAGAATTTGAGTAACTTGTTGAGCATCCTGTTCAGAATCAAATATTGAACCTACTGCTGCATATATAGAAGAATAAAGTAAATACCCCAGAATAAAATATATCAAAAAGAATACAATATCTGAATATGTTATTATATCTAATTGTTGATATTTTGATCCGATTAATCCAATTAACAGATAAAAAGTCAATTGTGTCAAACCAAGCAATCCCAGTCCAAGGATTTTCCCTATCATCATTTCCCGGGCTGTGATTGAAGATAGCAAAATTTCAACAAGTCTATTTGTACGTTCCTGCAAAACACTTCTTAATAAAACCTGAGAAGTCATAAATATTGTAAAGAATAGCATCATTACAAAAATCAACGGAGTTAAATAAGATAGTATCTCATCACTAACTTCTTCATTTTTTCCTGGTTCAAATATTTTAAAATCCACATCTCTCAATAATTCATTAATTTTATCGGGATCAAGATTTTCTGCTATCATTCGTTCATGAGATACAATTTTATTTATACTGTATTGTATCTCAGATTGATCTTTAAAATTATTTACATTATTGCAAAAATAATTTACTCTATTTTCTTTCATTAATTTTTCAGGTATAGCGAGATAAGCAGATATATAGGAAGAATCCAGTAAGGATTCAGCCTGTTTTATTTCATTGCGATTAAAGTGAAGTATTTGATATTTTGGATTTCCATTTTTTAGTCTATATAAATCTGTAAGTGATTTTTCCAGTTTAAATCCTAAAAATCCTGTACTGTCAACTACTCCGACAATTTTACTTTCAGTATCCAAACCTGTAATAAACATAGATGGTATTATCATTGATCCAATCATAACCAATGGAACTAATAAGGTTGAAATGATAAACCATTTTGATTTGATTCTTGTAAGATATTCCCAGGTTGCTACTTTTAATATACTTCCCATTTCAATTTTCCTTATTAACAAGATCAATAAATATCTGTTCAAGTGATGGCTCTAATACCTGAAAATGTGTTACAATAACCTTCTCCATCACTTCCTTTAATACATCGTTTAAACCAATTTCAGGGATTAACTCTCCTGTTACCTTTTCATCATCCAGATTCCTCAGATTAAAAGATTTGATATCTGCCAGATTTTCTTTTTCACCTTGAAAATGAATTTCAAATCCACGAAGCCCATAGTTTTCTTTTATCTGCCTTAAATTTCCATTTAAAACCATTTGTCCATTATTTATCAGACAAATAGATGAACATAGTTTTTCGACCTGTTCCATCTGATGAGTAGAGAAAACAACAGTTGTTCCATTTTTATTTATTTCCTCAATAATTTCTTTTAATAATATTTGATTGATAGGATCAAGTCCGGTAAAAGGTTCGTCAAGAATAATGAGTTTGGGATTATGAATAATCGATATAATAAACTGTATCTTTTGTTGGTTCCCTTTTGATAATTCTTCTATTTTTCTGTTTGCATAATTTGTTAAACCGAATCGTTCCAGATATTTATCAACTCTTAATTGTGATTCGTTCTTTTTCAATCCCTTCAAACCGGCAAAATAAACTAAGGTTTCTTTTAATCTACTCTTTTGATAAAGCCCACGTTCTTCAGGCAAATAACCAATACATTTATAATCGGTTTTTGTAATTGGTCGATTATCAAATAATATATCACCGTTATCAGGTTTAATAATATTCATAATCATTCGGATTGTTGTAGTCTTCCCTGCTCCATTAGGACCAAGCAATCCAAAAACAGAACCATTTGGAATTTTGAAACTTAAATCCTGCACAGCTTTTGTTTGATTAAAGGTCTTGACTATATTTTTTAATTCT
>JAOZSG010000231.1:0-2163 GCA_029939785.1 Fidelibacterota bacterium
ATGGTGAACATATTGATCTTATTTTTAAATTGGATAATGATACAGGCTATATAAAGGCAGATCCGGGTCAAATGGAACAGGTAATAATGAATTTATGTGTCAATGCAAGAGATGCAATGCCATCCGGTGGTCAGATAACGATTAAAACAAGTAATGAAAATATTACAAAATATACAATTAATGAAAGTATTAAAATTCCTGATGGAAAGTATATTTGTATAAAAGTTTCGGACACCGGTCAAGGAATGGACAATGATACACTTTCACACATTTTTGAGCCATTTTATACTACAAAAGAAGTCGGTAAAGGAACAGGTCTTGGATTATCTACAATTTATGGTATTATAAAACAAAGTAACGGTTTTATTGAAGTAAGTAGTGAACTTGGAAAAGGATCTATCTTTAAAATATTATTACCGGAATCCAATGATGATATAATATCAAATACTTTAACAAAAGTTGATTCAAAAGAATTGTTGGGACACGAAAATATAATTATTATTGAAGATGAAATGATTGTACGAAATGTATTATTAGCAGTTCTTAAAGACTTTGGATATAAAGTTATATCAGCAAATAATGGGGATGAAGGACTTGAACTATGTAAATCAATGAAAACTTCTATCGACTTAATTATTACAGATATTGTAATGCCGAAAAAAAACGGATTAGATTTTTATAAAGAGATATCTGTCTTTACTCCAAATATAAAAATTCTCTTCATATCAGGCTATACTGATAAAGTAAATGAAATCAGAAATATGGATGTTCACTTCCTGCAAAAACCCTTTCATAATATTGAGTTATTAAAAAAAGTCAGGGAAATATTGGATTAGCTCTATATAAAAGAATATTTGTCATTCATAGTCATCCGACTTCGTCATCATTTATTATCCAATTGCTATTTACCCGATTTTTCAATGACCATCAGTGACTTTCAAAAACCATAAATGACAATATAAGTACAACGATAACATAGATCCAAAACTAAAAAATTGATTATACAAAATCCAGAGTTCTGATGACAGAGAATAAAAGTAATAAGAAAATCCATGCAGTACAACAAGGTCTCAATGAAGATAATCAAAAACGCGAGATATAAGGATTATTATCTGCTTCAAAACAATTAAACTCTGTTGAAAATCTAATATTGACTTACAATCCAAGTTGATGACTTAAAAATAACAGTCATTCCTGTTTGGGAATGGATGCTGGAGGTGTAATTTAAAGGTAACCTCCCAAATATTTCTTCCGGAATAGTTACAAATTTCTATATTGCATCACACTTCCACGAAATAATCTTCATAAAGAATGGATCACAGGTGTCCTTAACATAATTTTTATCTTGCATTACTTTTCATAAGAGTATAAACTCTTTCGTTAACATTTTACGTAATATTGTCAGTATAATTCTGTAATTATATTGAGTGTAGTGTTAAAAGTTAAATGAAAAAATATATTTTTTTTGGAAAGGATTAACATAATAAACAGGATAATAAAATAGATATCCAGCAAATCCTGTTGATCCTGTCTAAAAAAAGGAGATTGAAGAAAGAGAGATATTGTGAAAATTTTATTAGTGTATAATCCGCATGCCGGGCATGATAGTGCAGAAAGAATATTACCTAAAGTTGAAAAAAGATTAATAGACAATAATATTGAGTTTGATATCCGGATGACTGATTATCCGGAACATGCAATTGAAATTGTTAGTGAAGTCGATTTTGAACATTATGATGCAATTATTGCAGCAGGTGGTGATGGGACATTATTTGAAGTGATAAACGGATACTACAAGAATACATCAAAAACACGAATTCCTATAGGTATAATACCAGTTGGAACCGGAAATGCTTTTGCCCGTGATATGAAGTTCACTGAATTATCTTATCAAGAAGGAATTGACGTAATTGCTGCAGGTAATAAGAAAAAAGTTGATGTAGGAAAATTTACTACTCATGGACAAGTATATTATTTTGTTAATATTTTAGGACTTGGATTTGTTGCTGATGTAACAAAGACAGCAAAAAAACTAAAATTTTTTGGAAATGTATCCTATACGCTTGGAGTTTTATGGGAAACTATATTTTTAAAACCACATAAACTTGACATTGAAGTTGATGGGCAAAAACATGCTATGGATGCGATTTTTACAGAAATATC
>JAOZSG010000231.1:2173-5697 GCA_029939785.1 Fidelibacterota bacterium
CAATACGAAATATACCTCAAATTTTTTGATGGCTCCGGAAGCAGAAATTGATGATGGTTTGTTAGATATTACGGTACTTCAAAAAATGGGCAGAGTTAAATTGATAAAAAGTCTGCCATCTACCTTCACGGGTGAACATGTAAATTTGGAGGAAGTGAAAACCTGGAAAGCATCAAAAATTAAAATTACTACAGATGTGCCAAAAGTATTAACTCCTGATGGAGAATTATTAGGAATAACTCCTGTTGAAGTTGAATGTTTGCATCAGGATATTGAGGTATTCTGGAAATGAAACAAATAATATCATTATATTTATGGATTGTTGGTGGATTATTTTTTTTATTTTTTGCATTATTTTTGATTGTATGTACATTCATTTTCAAACCGGAAACCTATGATCCATGGATGAAAAAAGGTATGAGAATTGTACTTAAACTTATGTTTATTAACGTAGAAGTAGAAGGTGCAGAAAAAGTAGATACTAATCAAACTTATTTTTTTATGTCGAACCATGTAAGTCTTTTTGATATTCCAGTACTGGCCGGATATATACCTAATTTTGTACGTGGAATTGAGGCTGACAGACAGTTTAAATGGCCTATTTATGGAACTTTAGTTAGAAGAGCAGGGAATATCGCAATATCACGTACAAATATTCAATCATCCATAAAGTCTTTCAAAATTGCCGCTGATAGATTGGATTCCGGAAAATCTATTATTGTATTACCAGAAGGTCATAGAACATTGACAGGTGAAATGAGAGAATTTAAAAAATTACCATTTTTATTGGCCAAGCAATCAATGAAGCCAATTGTACCTATCGGATTATCCGGATTATTTAAACTAAAAAGTAAAAACAGTTGGTTGATTAATCCTTCAACTGTTAAAATAAAATTTGGAGATCCAATTCAACCAAATATAATGGAAGAAAAATCTACAGTTGAATTGCGGGATTATGTAAAAAAAGAGGTTGAAAAATTAGTTGAATATTTATAGTGAGTAGTAACACTAGAATTTACTGCAATGGCATTCCAAGAAAATCATAACTGAGTTTAGTCTGAAAAACTGAAATATTAGAAAGTATTTTTTCTAAATTTGACCTTTCTTTATCAGATAATGTATCCAAATCCAGTTCATCCTCAACTGATCGAAGATCAGCGTGACTGATGATTTGATTATAGAAACGAAGATTCCACAAATAATCAAACGCAAAAATCATATCAGTATAAGTTTCTTTGTGAAGAATTCCCTTTTCTTTTAATAATTTTAATCTTTTGATAGTGGTATTTTCACTAATATTATTTTTTAGAGCATAAATTTTAGCAAAATTTTCAATAGGTCTGATATTGTTTTTAATATTGAAGATTTTTACACCGTCTTGTTTTTCTGGACGTATCTGGCCAAATAAATTTAATGGAGTTAAATAAGATAAACTATTTTTCGCATAATGAGTTAAAAATTGAGGCTCTTTTTTTGTTAAAGTTAAAATATATTGTTTCAATTCATCAACAAGACCTTCGTCTCCATAAACACAATGTATGTCGAGAAAAACACTCACTTCCATAATTTTTTCCGGTGATGTCTCCAGTATCCAATCCTCGAATTGTTTTTTCCACCCGGAAACAGACAGTCTCCATTTTGAATTAGATGCCATAATTCCACCCGGACAAAATGGATATCCGGCAAGATTTAATTTTGAACAAACTTCTTCTGATAGTTTTGCAAAATAATCTTCGATTTCTTTTGAATTGATCTCATGATTGTCTAAAAATACCAAAGCATTATCCTGATCTGAAAACATTGTCATTTCATGGCGTGCATTGCTGCCCAGCGAAAGAAAAGCAAATGGCACAGGTGGATTTCCCATCTCTTCGATTGTAATAAGAATAAATCGTTCAACTGCAGCATTATATATTCGCCCGATAGCTGTTCTAAGAGAATGCGGACCGGCACCTTGCTCCACCATACTTCTAATTAATTTGGGAACTTTGTTTAAAGTATTTACTACTCCACCAAGGTTTTTACTGTTATCAATTTCGATAATAATTTTTGCAGGTAATCCGGCATTGAACAAGGAAATATCATAATAACTAATTGTACCGATTATTGAGTTTTTATTATCCGTAACATATAACTCATTTGCATTTGTTCTTGTCAATTTTGCAAATGCATCAAAAACAAATGAATCTTTGTCTATATATAATTCGGGTTTATCAATGATTATTTGCGGTTTTTCCTGTTGATATATTTTATCAATTTTATCAAAAGCAAATTCATCTTTTTCTTTGTTTTGAAATTTGATATATGAATCTAAAGTTGTATAAGATTCTATTCGTGTAATTTCACGAATACTTATGATATGTCCATTTTTTTGGGAGAAAAATATATTACCAACAGAAATAATTATATTTAAAGTACTTCCATCTTTTGTTTCAATACTTGTTTCAAATTCTTTGCTTATTAAAGTTTCATGATTATAAACTTGCTTTAAATATGATATTATTTTTTTGTCTTTTTCACTGTTTGGTATTATGATATCCCAAATATTTAAGGAGATTATTTCTTTTTCACTATAGCCAAGCATTTGTTGCAATGCTATATTTGAGTAAATATTTTCACCATTTATTTCTAGAAGATAGCCCTCTTTTGAAACTTCTACTAATGCTCTATACCTATCCTTTGCTTCTCGTAATCCTGTTTCTGCTCTTAGCCTATTATCTTCAATTTTTAGACTTTGATATACAATATTTAACATGATAAATATCAAACTGAAGGAAATTATAGCGAAAATTATTAATAACTTTTGAGTAAGTCTGTTAATTTCTTCTTCTACATCATTTATATAAATCCCTGTTCCAATAATCCAACCCCACTCATTAATACCTTTTACATAAGAAAGTTTAGGTCCTATTCGTGTTGGATCATTCATCCATTGCCAATAATATTCTAAAAAACCATGGTTTTTGGTCTCTACTATTTTTACAAATTCAGAAAATAATCTAATACCACTTTTATTTTCAACATCTTTATAATTAGTTAAATCTTTTCCTATTAAATCTTGACGATAAGGATGCATTATCATTTTTGGTAACATATCAGTGATCCAGAAATAATCTTTGTTATTTATACCATATCGCATTTTACAAATTTCTGCAGATGATTCTTTCTGAGCGTTATTTCTGGTAAGTATTCCTTGCTTTTCGAGGTCAATATAATAATCAATAATACTTGCAGCTGAATTTGTTAATTCCATTAACATTTCTTTTTTTCCATTCATCATATTATTTCTGAAAAGAGGGATAATTATTGTGAAAATTGAAGATACAAATAGAATAATTGCAAGGATTGTTGGGATAACAATTCTAAAAAGAAATCCGGATGGATGTTTTTTTGAAATTGGTGTTTTATCGGAATATGTTCCTTTAAAATAATCTGATAATTCAGTTTCACTTAAAATATTTTCGTCAACTATTCTATTTTCATCTTCATGATATTTTTCTTTAAAAGTACCATTTTCAAAATCT